>JASGCX010000003.1:70248-102842 GCA_030053925.1 Flavobacterium sp. | reverse complement strand
GTAGTTATTGGTGGCAATTGCCAAAGCCCAATAGCCGCAATGGCAAAAGATAGCACCCTCAATTTATCCGTTAAGCAAATAGAAAACTACACCAACAGCATCAACAAAAAAGCACAGGCAGTTGCAGATAAATTAGAGAAGACCAATACCAAAGCACTTAAGAATTTAGAAAAACAAGAAGCACATTTACAAAAAAAATTAGCTAGGGTAGATAGCAATCTTGCCAAACAATTGTTTGAACCAGCCAAACAACAATTTGCCAACCTAAACAATACCATAACCAAACAAAAAGGCAAATTAGCCAAACTACAAAACATGGCAGGTGGTAGCAAAGCGTATTTACCATTGCTAGACACGTTTAGCACTAGTTTGAAATTTTTACACGGCAAGTTAGGTAGCCTAAGTAGTTTGAAAGACCAAACAACCAAAGCCTTAGGTAGTGTAAAAGGCTTAGAAGACCAATTAAAAAATGCTGCTGATATTAAAGCCTATATTAAACAGCGCAAAGAAGCCATTAAAGCCGCATTTACCCAAAACGGTATGGTGAAAGAGTTACAAGCGTTAAACAAGCAATCTTACTACTATGGACAACAAATAAACGCATACAAACAACTGCTAAAAGACCCTAAAAAGCTAGAAGAGAGAGCGATTGCCGAACTCACCAAATCGGCATTGTTTAAAGATTTTATGCAACGCAATAGCCAGCTAGCTAGTTTGTTTAGAGTGCCAGATAATTACGGCACACCACAAGCACTAGCAGGCTTGCAAACAAGAGCCAGTGTTAATCAAATGCTACAAGCACGACTAGGTAACATAGGGTCTGCTGGTTCCTCAATCCCCCCTTCGGGCGGCGGCGGTGGGGCTGCCTATTTACAACAGCAAGTGCAGAATGCCCAAAGCGAACTGAATAAACTAAAAGACCAAGCATCAAAGCTTGGAATCCCCCTTTCGGGGGGCGGTGGGGCTGATATAGATATGCCAGACTTTAAACCCAATAACCAAAAGACCAAGCGTTTTTTAGACCGTTTAGAATATGGGCTAGATATGCAGACGGCCAAGCAGAATAGTTTGTTTCCTGTAACAAGTGATATAGGGCTGACGGTAGGTTATAAGCTGAATGACAAAAGCACCATAGGTGTAGGGGTGAGTTATAAAATGGGTTGGGGTAATGGGTTTAAAGATATAAAACTTACAAGCGAAGGCATTGGACTACGGTCTTTTATAGATATCAAACTCCCCCCTTTGGCGGGCGGGGGGGCTTTATTAATTAGCGGTGGCTACGAGCAAAACTATATGCACCGCTTTGGCAGCATTGGCGATTTATACAATCTGCCTCAAACCGCTTGGCGGCAAAGTGCTTTATTAGGGCTCACCAAGAAAATACCTATCACCAAAAAGAAAAGTACCAAAGTACAATTACTATACGATTTTTTAAACCAACAAAACCATGTTCCCTCACCGCCTATACTGTTTAGAGTGGGTTGGGGGATGTAGAAAAATTTTAAACTAAATTACTATGAGAGAGATTAAATTATTACTTATCAGCTTTTTGTTGCTAGTATCATCCAAATTATTGGCACAGCAATATGGTGATATTGTTGTTGGCGGTAGTTTCGACAAGTTTTATCCAGTAGCATTTCAAGATGGCGCTTGGCATTTTAATAAAATGACAGAGTTGACAATAGGGCGTGTTGAAGTACATGAAAATTCTACATGGCGAGGAAGCACACTTGGTAAATTCTCTTTTCACTGTAATTTAGGTGGACACGGGTCAGAAAATATTGAGGCAACAATTTTCTTTCATGTCAACCCATTTATTGCAGGCTGGAAGGATGTATCTTTTTATGATGGGGCTAGAATAATTATTTGGCTGCGAGGCGGAAATACCACCTACCATTATAATTCTAATTATGCTGTAAACCCAACAGTTTATGATACTGATGCAGGTTATAATGAGCCTAGTTCATGGAATAATCCACCTATAATTGTTAATCGCCCACCGAAAACTACAGTAGATAGTTATGTGAATTCACATGGTTACAATTTTACTGGTAACACTACCTTAACTACAAATCCTATCAATATTACTTCTGTTTGGTCTAGCACAACAGATAAATCTAATAATATTTCTGAGATAGCAAATGATGTAGATTTTTATAAAAGATTAATGATTGCAGGTAATACCTCATCTGGTGGAGTTAGACAAGTAGGTATATATGATAGATTGACGATTGGCAATGTGAATTTTGAACAAGCTTTAAATGTAGCTGGTGGTGCTTATTTAACTGGCAATGTAGGCATCGGTACAAAAAATGCTCAAAATTACAAGCTAGCAGTAGAAGGAACAATTGGTGCTAGAAAAGTAAAAGTTACTTTAGAAAACAATTGGGCAGACTATGTATTTGCCCCTTCTTACAAATTACGCCCCCTACAAGATTTAGAAACATATATCAAACAACACCAGCACTTACCAGATGTGCCTTCTGCAAGTGAGGTAGCTGCTAATGGTATTGATTTGGGTGATAATCAAGCGGTTTTATTGAAGAAGATAGAGGAGTTGACGTTGTATGTGATAGAGCAACAGAAACAAATGAAACTAATGTCAAAGCGAATAAACGAATTAGAAATAAAAAATAAATAGCCTGTTTTGAAGTATATACACTGCACAATATGGGGCTGTATCAAACAAGGCATTCTTATTAGTGTTGGCTTCTTGCTGATGGGGTATTAGTGTATTGGCACAAGAGAGAGAGCGTAGCCTGCTGAAAAAATATTTAAAAATGCTGGTGCTACCAACGAGCAAATTGGGGCATTTGTATTGCAAAAAACGTTGCAGCCGCTACAACGCTAAGGTTGAAAGCTGACAGTGCAATGAACGAAACTGATAGCAAGGCAATTGAGGTGAATGAAAACTAAAACAAGCAGTATAAAGTCATATTGGGTGCTGATGTTTATACAAAATTCAATAAGCTAAAAAATATGAGTATAGACGAAAAATTGGAGGATGTACAAAAAATTAGCTCGATTGATATACTTATAAAACAGCTAAAGCAGGTGGGTGCAACTGATACACAAGTGACTGATTTTATAGCCGCCAAACATTTTTACAGCGACAAAAAGAAACAAATTAAAACGAAAAACGATGCAACCAATTAAGCAGAAATCATGCAGGAATTGGTGAAAGAAAAATCGCCAAATATAAAGCAAAACTTTGCGAAAAAATATCACGAGTTTAATAAAAAGAAGGAAGAATGGGGGAATGAGGTGTTTTTTAATCTGAATTTAGTTTATTGATGAAATAAGTATCTAGCTAAACTTCCGAAAATGAAGACAGAATGTGATAAATAGAAAATAATGCGCATGAGAATGCAAGCTAAAATAAAAATACACATAAGTTTTAAATAATTTAATGTAAAAAAACAATTATGAAGCAAATATCTCTCTACTTATTGTTTATTGTACCTGTGTTAAATGGTTACTCACAAGTTAATGATCCAAGCAAACTACTTGGGCAAATAAAAATTGCATCACCAAATGCGGCTTCACTCGGTAAATATATTGATGTCCCTGTAAGTTACCACACTGGCGTACCAAATATTACTGTTCCTATTTGTTTAATTAAATCTGGTCCCATACAATTACCTATTAACATGAGTTATCATGCTTCTGGATTAAAAGTTGAAGAAAATGACAGTTGGGTGGGTGCAGGTTGGACATTAAATGCAGGTGGATGTATTACTAGAACTGTTAAATCTAAACCTGATGAAAGACAAACTGCAAGTTTGCAGCAAAATTATGGGCATTATTCTGATTGGGGATACGCTAGTATTTTCGATAAAGATTGGTCGTCCAGTATCCCAACTGGTGATTATGAGCCTGATTTATTCACATTTAATTTTAATGGGTTTTCTGGTAATTTTTGGTTTAATGATGATAGAACTGTAATGATGGCTCAAGAACAAGATTTAAAAATAGAATGTAGCTACACGTCTGGTATATGGAATAATTCCCCAGGAGCTTGGGCGGGGTTAGGAAGATGCATAGAATCATTTATAATAACTACAGAAGATGGAACAAAATATTATTTTGGTATATCCGCTAATGGCAATGCAAGTTCTAATTATTGTGATCCTATAGAGGTTGTTTCACCATTTAATAATGATATAGGTTCTAGTTATAGCCAAGTTATTTCTAGTTGGTTTTTAAATAAAATTGTTTCTCCTGATGGTAATTTTTCTTTGAATTTTTATTACATCCGTGAAAAATATTCTTTTTATAATTATTCAAGTTTTTCAAGCAATCTTACAAATTTTTCAAGCAATCTTACAAGTTTTTCAAGCGATCCTATAAACGGTGCTAGCAACAACCTTTCAATATCTAAACTAACAAAAAATCTCATAGCTGGGGTACAGCTAAGTAGGATATCTGCCGCTAATGAGATTATTGATTTTATACCAGGACCTGTAAGACAAGATTTATCGCGTTGGGCATCAGGAATAGATATAAATATGACTGACAATATTAATCAAAGCTCAACTGCTTTAGGTAGTATTAATATTTCTGATGCTACAGGAAATGGGATAAAGAAATTTAATTTTGCTTATGACTATTTTGTGGATAATACGACCTCACAAAGCCCCAATTTAATTGGGACAATGCTACAATATGATAAAAAAAGACTGAAATTGTTATCTATTCAAGAACAATCATTTGATGGTGCTACAACAAATCCTCCTTATACTTTTGGTTATTTTAATGAACCAGTACCTAGAAAATTAAGCTTTTCAAAAGATCATTGGGGGTATAATAATGGGATTACAACTAATGTAATTCTTATACCGCAAGTTTCTGATAATAATGGGCTTATCAATTTAGGCTCTGGTATTCCTTTTGCAAATCGTGAAACTTCTTGGCCAGCTATGCGTGCAGGAACGCTTAATACAATAATTTACCCGACAGGTGGCAGTACAAGATTTGATTTTGAACCAAATTATTTTACGTTAATTAAAAATGGCACTTTAATTGACCAAATGTTAGGTGGCTTGCGCATTAAAACCATAACACAGATAGACCCTAGTACTAATGCTACTATTGTAACAAATTATAGCTA
The DNA here is from genome assembly GCA_030053925.1 of Flavobacterium sp. GTDB lineage: Bacteria > Bacteroidota > Bacteroidia > Chitinophagales > Chitinophagaceae > Parasediminibacterium. Next base: position 97,732 of record JASGCX010000003.1, on the reverse strand, counting down.
TCAAACGCAAGCAACTGGTTTTTCAAGTGGCGTTTTATATAGTAGACCTAATTATATTCAGATAATACGTAATAATACTTTTGTAAAAACTAATGGTATTGGTTCATTTTTTAAATCTGGCTGTTTAGAGGCAAATAATGATTCTACAGCAATTGTACCAAGAACTTATGCTATTTCTGATAATTCCATAAGGCCAATGGAAACTACCCAAGGGTATCATATAGGATATGGTGAAGTAAAAGTTTCTCAAAGTGGCAATGGGTATACCATTCATCGTTTTTCAGTGATACCACCTTGGCAAATTGATAGAACTTCCCTCACAACTAATTATATCAATAGTCCTGGCCCATGTTCCTATACCATTCCAAATTATCCCCCTGCCCCCCTACCAACTGATTATTATAGAGGGAGAGCAACATATGAAGGTGCCTTTAAAGAGTCTGGCACTATAGTTTATGAAAAAGAATTTTATTCTAGTTATTTGGAAAATCCAGTAACTACGCCTGGTATTCTTTCCTTTCCAATAATTGGCACTTCCGGTAATATTGCCAATGCAGTTACTAATTATGAATTGAAAACCGCTAGAAAAATTAGTGATTCAACTGTTGAACGTAAGTATGACCCACTCGGACTGAACCCATTACAAACATATATATCCAATTTATATGAAAGCAAATATCATCATCAACCTACTACAATACGTTCAACAAATTCGACAGGTGATATTATTGAAAAACATTTGCAATACACATGCGATTATACACCTTCTCAAATACAGAATTTAGGTTCTTGCTATTCCGACGCAGCTAGTTTTATTAAGCATGAAAACAATTTGTATTACAGCGGTGGATATAGTACTAGTTTTTATAATTGTAATTCAAGTGCTGATCCAGTTCAATGTTTTTATAATAAATTTATTAATTGGCAAACTTCTATATGGAATGATAGACGAAACTATATTAACTGTAGACGATTAAATTTTACTGATACATCGAACCTTTATCAACAGTATCATGATATAGCAAAAAGTAAAGCAGATATTTTATTAAAGCCAATTTTATGGATGCAAGATTCTCATATTATAACAGCTATTGAAAAATATACTTATAAGAACGGAATATTACTAAACGCGTTGTTTAATCAATATGAAAACCTAAGAGATGATGCATTTGGCAATTATTTAAATGCCCAATTACAGACAGATTTACAAGCATTATCTCCATCATTTGCACCGTCTGTTATAACTTCTGATGGCACTTCAATTAAAATAGATACAAAATATTCATTAGCAAATACGGTAGATTTTACAATGGGAAATGTAATTAATATACTGCCTAGAAGCGGAATGAGTATTGCTTATGAATGGGGCTATAACAAACATTTTCCAATAACACAAATTTTTAATGCTACAAATAAGTATAAGGAAAAAATACATCAAGGAGTAGTTAATCAAAATATAAATTTTATGGTTGGTGGAAGTAGCCAAGCCTCTACAAGCCAAACTTTTAATTTTACTCAGTCTTATCAGGGAGATATAACTGCTGGTATTACAAGTACACCCCCACCTAGTGCTGTTGTAAATGCAACAATCACTCTTACACCTAAAGGAACAGGCAATAGCATTGTAAAATACATTACACTTCCTTATTCATCTTCTAATGTTATATTTAGTAATATACCAATAGGCGTTTATTCTTTGCAATATGTAATTAGTTCTCCCTTTGCGAGCTATGCCTTTGTTAGCACATTTTCGTATAATTATCAAGGTATGGTAACGAGCTTACAAGGACCAAAATATTTTTACACTCAAAATTTTGAAGACAATTTATTTTTAGGGAATGTAACATCATTTGCCCATACTGGAACAAAATGTTATAGTGGTAGCTTTACAATACCATTTACACCACCCCCACTTGATGCGCGAACTTACATTGTACAATGGTGGAGTTATAATTCAGGTTGGAATTTTAATCAATCTAATTATACGCCTAACCAAACATTAAATGGTATAATAGATGATATCCGAGTTTTTCCTTCTAATGCTTTAGTAACAACATATACTTATCATCCCACTTTTGGCATTACTAGCGAAACAGACCCCAACGGCAAAACGTCCTATTACGATTACGACGGCTTTGGCAGGCTATTACGCATCAGAGATCAAGACAACAATATCATCAAAAGCTTTGATTACAAATACCAGCAAACGCCGTAAGAAACAAGATAAATGACCATAGTTCACCAACGATAGACGATAGATAATTGAAGCGGATGAAGGTGAAAAAAGCGAGGTGATTAGACAGTTTCAACCACATTAAACACCAACAACCATGTTCAGCATCAAACCACTACTTATGCCTAGGCATTTACATAAGATAACGCTATTAGCAGCAGCTTGTACAGCCGTATTAACTGTACAATCCCAAAGTACACCAATTACCCCTACTACCGCCACCGCACCACCATTGGCAACGGCGGTAGCAGCGCCTAGCGCTTATCCTACAGGTATATTGGTAAACTATGTGCGTACCAAACAAGCAGTAGCCCCCATTACCGATGCTGCAACATTTGAAGCAGCAGGCTACACCCAAGTAAAAGAAGCCACACAATACATTGATGGCTTAGGTAGGCCCCTACAAACCGTAAGCCGCCAAGCAACGCCTTTAGGTAAGGATATGGTAGCACCCATAGTGTACGATGCTTTTGGCAGAGAAGCCTATAAATACATGCCCTATGTAGATGCTACCGCAATAGATGGTAGATTCAAGACAAATCCCTTTGCAGCACAAGCTAGCGACTTACAGAATAGACATACAGGTGAGACTATTTTTTATGGCAAAACGGTATTTGAAGCATCGCCACTAAACCGCCCTATTAAAACCTTTGCACCAGGTAATAGCTGGGCAGGTAGCGAGGGTACTAGCAGCGAACACGCCACTAGCCTACAATACCTGATAAACGATGCCAATGATGCCGTAAAAATATGGACGGTTACTAATACCAACCTGGTATGCAGTAGTAATATGGATGCCACCGATGTGCCAACCACTACCACTACCTATGGTGCAGGGCAATTGTATAAAAATGTAACCACCGATGAACATGGTAAGCAAGTAGTAGAGTACAAAGACAAAGAAGGCAAAGTGGTACTAAAAAAAGTACAAATAGATGATAGCCCAAGTACGGCACACGCAGGGTGGTTATGTACCTATTATGTGTACGACGATTTTGGCTTACTACGCTTTGTAATACCACCAAAAGCAGTACAACTCTTAAATGGTAATAGCTGGTCATGGTCTGCAATCCCTCTTTCGGGGGGCGGTGGTGCTGTTATATCTGAGCTTTGCTTTCGCTATGCTTATGATGGTAGAAGCCGCATGATAGCCAAAAAAGTACCAGGTGCAAACTGGGTGTATATGGTGTATGATAAAAGAGACCGCCTCACTTATACCCAAGATGCCAATATGCGCAGCAAAAACCAATGGATGGCAACCTTATACGACCAACTGAATCGCCCCAAAACCACGGGCATGATTAGCTACAGTGGCTGCCGCCAAGATTTACAAGACTTTGTAAATACAGCTTTTGATGCCGCTACCGCTACCGATATTACCACCATTTTTACAGCACCGCCGTCCGATTTGTATGTAGACATTAGAGAGAACGGTGTGCTTACTTATAGAGCCATTAATACCATTACTTTTAACAACGATTTTACCAGTGAATCTGGTGCAGAATTTGAAACCATACTAGGTGCAGGTAGTAGTACTGCCACCACCATACTTACTAGCAGCTATAACCCCTTTCCTGCAGGGGCTAATTTTATAGCCTTAACTGTAACCTACTACGATGAATATCCCAGTAATAACAAAGCCTACACTACCGCTAATAATAGCAAGCTAGATGATGGCGGTAATGCCAATGCAGAAGCCTTGCCAGTTACCGCTAGTACCCTTACAAAAGGCATGACTACCATGACCAAGGTAAGGGTATTAGCAGATCCTAACGACCTTACAAAAGGGCAGTGGCTAGAAACGGTAACCTACTACGATGATAAAGGTAGAGCCATACAAGCACAAAGCGATAACGCCAAAAGCGGTGTAGATATTAGTACCATGCGTTACGATTTTTCGGGAAAAGTGCTAACTACCTACCAAGTACACCGCAACCCAGCAGCAAGCATTACGGTAAGCACCAAAACCAATATGTTGTATGACCATGCAGGTAGGGTACTTAGTATATCTAAAACCCTAAACGATAATACGGCTACCACAAGGGTAATAGCAAGAAATACCTACGATGAACTAGGGCAGTTAGTTACCAAAAAGCTAGGACAAAAAAGTGTGAGCGATGTAACAGAATTAGAAGCACTAGATTATAGCTACAACATACGTGGTTGGTTACAGGGCATTAATAAACCCTATACCAATACACCAGGCAATACCAGCAAATGGTTTGGTATGCAGTTGAGTTACGATTATGGCTTTACCCAAAGCCAGTTTAACGGCAATATTGCAGGTACAATTTGGAAAACAAGAGGTAGTAATGAGCAGCGAGCCTATGGCTATGCCTACGACCCTGCTAACAGATTACTAAAGGGCGATTTTACACAATATACTAGTGGTAGTTTTAACCAAACCGCTGGGCTTAACTATAACATGCAAATGGGTGATGGCAGCACACCATCATCTGCCTACGATGCCAATGGCAATATCCTAGCCATGACACAATTTGGCTTTAAAATAGGGGGCAGTGTTAAAATAGATGATTTACAATATACCTATCAAACTAATAGCAACAAGCTGTATAGAGTAATAGATGGTGTGAATGATCCCAACACTTTACTTGGTGATTTTAGAACTACAATAAATCATCCAGATTACGGTAATCCTAATAAATGGGATTATATGTATGATATGAATGGTAATATGGTGAGAGATTTAAATAAACTTATTGGAGATGATGGTGGTGATGGGATACAATATAATCATCTTAACTTGCCAATTGCAGTATTTGTTGGTTATAAGGGAGATATCACCTATACATACGATGCCGCTGGTAATAAACTACGGAAAAAAACAGTAGATAATACCGTAAGCCCAACCAAAACAACTATTACTGACTATATGGGTGGTGGTGTGTATGAAAATGATGCCTTACAGTTTATTGGCCATGAAGAAGGCCGCTTCCGTCCCGTTTCTAACTCCCCCTTTGGGGGTTGGGCTGCCGATTATTTTATAAAAGACCATTTAGGCAACACAAGAGTAGTGCTAACAGATGAGGTAAAACAAGATGTGTACCCTGCAGCTACGCTAGAGGGTGATATAGCTAATAGTGGTAGTGCCGCTTATGTTGAAAACCAATACTACAATATCAATAGTGATGCTATTGTTAATAATCCTGCATCGTTACCATATACTTACGCAAACAATAATGGTAATCCGCCTTATAACAATAACCCCAATAGTAATACCACAGCCACCAGTGCAAAAATGTACAAGCTAAATGGGCAAAGTGGCTATAAAACAGGTTTAGGCATTACATTAAAAGTAATGGCTGGCGATAATATAGATATACGTGGTAAAAGTTTTTGGCATAATAACGGTACCATAGCAAACAACTACCCTATTACCAATAATATTTTAGACTTTTTAACTGCTTTTGCAAGTACTAGCGCCGTAAGTAGTGCTAGCCATAGTGGTGTAACAGGTGCTTTGTTAAACAATACGCCCACCACTACTAGTGGCTTAAATAGTTGGTTAAGCAATGTACCAAGCCCAACAAATAAGCCAAAAGCCTACATCAATTGGGTATTGTTTGATGAGCAATTTAAGCCAGTAACAACAGGCGGCAGCAGTGGTTTTGATGGTGTAGCTATAGCCGACCAAATAAAAAGCCATGCAAACAATGTGAACATTGTAAAGAATGGTTTTTTGTACGTATATTGCAGCAACGAGAGTAACCAAGATGTGTTCTTTGATAATTTACAAGTAACCCACACCAAAGGGCCATTGGTAGAGGAAACGCATTATTATCCTTTTGGGTTGACGATGAGTGGTATCTCTTCAAGGGCTGCAGGTGGCATAGAAAATAAATACCTCTACAACGGCAAAGAGAAACAAGACAAAGAGTTTCGTGATGGCAGTGGGTTAGAGTTGTACGACTATGGGGCGAGAATGTATGATGCACAGATAGGGAGGTGGGGAACTATAGACCCAAGGGCAGATGAAATGCGTAGATGGAGTCCTTATAACTATTGCTTTGATAATCCACTAAGATTTATTGACCCTGATGGAATGTTTACAGTCGAAATCAATGGGGATAAAGCAAAGGAAGCAACTGCCCAACTTCAAGCATCAACAAGCTTAATAATAACAAGGGATGAAAAGACTGGTAAATTATCTGCAACAGGAGAAGCCAAAACGGCTGCTGATAAGAAATTACAGGCAGCAATTGACGACAAGAAAATCACAGTTAAGATTGACGCTACAAGTAAAAATTTTGATAAGGATGGAACACTGATAATTGGGGGAAGTTTTGAAGGCAGTACTAAGGGTGCAGATGGCAAGGTAACAGCTAATCAAACTGTTAATCCAGACCAGATGAAAGTAATAGATGACGTCACAGGAAGAGGTGCAGGTGTTGGGGTACTTCACGAAACATTAGAAGCATATAGTGGCGCCCAAAACAATCCTGGTTCGAAACCAGCCGAGGATGGTGTAAGTAATCCAGGATATGTAAATGCTCATAAAGATGCCAGACGGACAGACCCCAGGCACATTGATAATTACAGCTTAGATGATACCCGTTCTAAGCAGAATGCAAATGGGACTATTGATTTAAACATATATATCCAATACAATGGTAAAAGTAGGCAGCTCTTTAGAGAGAGGAATGCAAAACCGAACAATTAAGTTTATGGCACTTAGCCTATGCATATTATTAATCTTGCTGTTATCCTCATCACATGGATATTCACAGTCTTTCAAGATTGCAAAGATTGATTCAACGACAAATTATTATTTGGTTTCTATATCAGAAGGAGACAGCAATAAAGGGATAATTGTATCAAAAAAGAAAGTGGTCAAGGGCAATAGGAAAGCTAACACCAAAATTGAAACAGGTCAAATGTATAGATTAGACCTTGAAAAATATAGGCTGTTGAAGTTTATTAATAGAACATCGTTTGAAACTGAAACTTCTGGAAAAGGTGGGATAGCTATTGATGGTGTAGTTGTTTGGAAACCAAGCGATGGTTATGGGCTATATGAAACTGCTGACTTACAAGGATTGTTATATGCAAAGAAATAAAATAGGATTAACAACAAAGCCACTCAATCGAGTGGCTTTGTTGTTTAGTGTGTCAGGCATTTTCATTACGCTATAGGGTGCAAGTCCCGAACGAGAGTTGCAAGCCCTCCGCCTTAGCTCGCCTCTCTAAACACTGCACAGCCACAATTACAGTTTTTTGCTCACGAAGCGGGTATAGTGCATTGGGTAATCCCCCTTTGGGGGTTGGGGGCAACCATATACTTACGCAAACAATAATGGTAATCCGCCTTATAACAATAACCCCAATAGTAATACCACAGCCACCAGTGCAAAAATGTACAAGCTAAATGGGCAAAGTGGCTATAAAACAGGTTTAGGCATTACATTAAAAGTAATGGCTGGCGATAATATAGATATACGTGGTAAAAGTTTTTGGCATAATAACGGTACCATAGCAAACAACTACCCTATTACCAATAATATTTTAGACTTTTTAACTGCTTTTGCAAGTACTAGCGCCGTAAGTAGTGCTAGCCATAGTGGTGTAACAGGTGCTTTGTTAAACAATACGCCCACCACTACTAGTGGCTTAAATAGTTGGTTAAGCAATGTACCAAGCCCAACAAATAAGCCAAAAGCCTACATCAATTGGGTATTGTTTGATGAGCAATTTAAGCCAGTAACAACAGGCGGCAGCAGTGGTTTTGATGGTGTAGCTATAGCCGACCAAATAAAAAGCCATGCAAACAATGTGAACATTGTAAAGAATGGTTTTTTGTACGTATATTGCAGCAACGAGAGTAACCAAGATGTGTTCTTTGATAATTTACAAGTAACCCACACCAAAGGGCCATTGGTAGAAGAAACGCATTATTATCCGTTCGGGCTTGAAATGAAAGGGATTAGTTCAAGGGCTGCCAACACATTAGAGAACAAGCACAAGTACAATGGCATAGAATATGAAAACTCATTTGATATAAATATTGGGGAAGCTTTCTTTAGAACACATGACCCACAATTAGGAAGATGGTGGCAAATTGACCCTAAATTAGAAGCCTCACTTAACATTAGCCCTTATGCTGCAATGGACAACAATCCTGTAATTAAATCAGACCCGTTGGGCGACATTGCAATAATTGATGATGCAGTGATAGGGTTCTTTAAAGGATTGTTCAGAAAGAGAAGTAGTTTTGAAGGCGGAGCAAAAACAAGATTTGGGAATGCACTACGAAGTGCAGGGAGGCACGCCTCCAACTCTGCAAAAATTTGGGGAGGCTTAGGAACTACTGATAAACATAAATCCTTCTTCGGACAAGTTGGTCAACTCCTTTCAAGATTTACATGGGAGTTACCAAATACAATAACAGGCTTTACAGCTTCGCATATTACAAATGCTGTTGCAAATGTCAACTCTGTGGATTATGAAGCAGGGGCAACGGTTTTAAATGTTGGCAAAAAAGATTTTGGAGCATTTACAATTGGGTCGTTCATAATTGGAGACCATAATATTGAAGCAGACCCCAATAATTTCTTATTCCAACATGAATACGGTCATTATTTACAAAGTCAAACCTTTGGTCCAGGATATTTGTTTGCTTTTGCTCTTCCAAGTTTATTTAGTGCTACGTTAAATCCATATAGCCACAATGAGTTCTATACCGAACAGGATGCAAACAAAAGAGCAAAACGATATTGGGAAAGAACAATAGATAATTACAAAGGATGGGATAACAACTTTAATAAAATTGTCGGTGGAGGTGGCAAACCACATGAGCCAAGATATATTGGAGATTATGGCGATAATCCACCGCCGTGGTTAGTGCATAAACCTAATTGGGATTTCACTAAAAGATAATTTTAAAAACTGAATAAATGATTAAGAAGCATATCGCACTAATTATCATTTTGCCACTCTTTGCTTTTACTTGTGTGTCAAAAAAAATGAGGGAAAATTTTATTGAAGTACATAATAGAATGAATAAAAATATTTACTGTGTACCAAACTTTAATTATCCTGACACATCCCTATCCTTTACAAGCATTGAAAAAATAATGGCAAATGACAGTATTTACTATTTGACTGCACAAAGTTCCAAGAAACTTTTTTATATGGCACTTTGCAAAAAGGAGTTTTGGCAGAAAATGGTAACATCGGGTACTCTACAAATTTTTGTCTTTGATGAAAATGTGTTGAAGAAAGACGACTGGAATAACATAGTTGCTGAAAAAAAATACTTACGGCGATTAAGTTTTAATTACGATGATATTTTAAAAAATGATTGCAAGATAGTTGTTGAATAATAGCAAAGCCTCGTGAGGGGCTTTTGTATTTTGCAGCTTGCAGCTTCCCGCTATCCGTAGTGTTCGGTATAATAAGTAGGGAGCTGTCCTGAGTTTGCAACTCAGGACAAACTTCAATAAAGCTGTTTCAATTATATTTATGCTAAAAAAATATGGGTGAAGGGGGCTATAAAATACGGGATAAAGAAGGAGTTCATTTTGTAACCTTTGCGGTGGTGGAGTGGGTAGATGTATTTACAAGAAAAGATTATCGAGATGTATTGCTGGATAGCCTACGACATTGCCAACAGGAAAAGGGGTTAGTGCTACATAGCTGGTGTTTGATGAGCAATCATGTGCATTTAGTGGTATCAGCAAAGGAGCATAACACCAGCGATATACTTCGGGATTTTAAAAAATACACCGGCAAACAAATAATAAAAGCCATTGCGGAGCATCCGGCAGAAAGCTCCGCCTTGGTTCGTGTCCTCACGAACCATTTGGATGATGTACTTTTATGCAAGCCCTCCGCCTTAGTTCGCCTCTCTAAACACTGCACAGCCACAATTACAGTTTTTTGGTCACGAAGCGGGTAGGGTGCGTTGGGTAATCCCCCCTTTTGGGGGTTGGGGGGCTGCCACTCCGCCTTGGTTCGTGTCCTCACGAACCACTTGTATTTGTATTAGAATTATGTAACCAGCAAGTATGCAAACAGCCAATGCTGCAACAGAAAATAGCTACCCTAGCCTTGGTTCGTGTCTGCTTTTGCAGGTACTAGCACAGTGAGTAGTGCTAGCCATAGTGGTATAGCAGGTGCAAGTGCTGGCAAAGCCACTATAGCCGCTTTGCAACAATGCTTAATGGAAAAACTAGCACTGGTAACACAAAAAATTCTCCACAATTATTAATCTGTTCTATAAACAAATTCTTATTGCCAATTGAAGATTTATCTTCGCCACATGCAGGATTATTTAAGTGGATTGAACGAACAACAACATGAAGCGGTAACGCATGTAAACGGCCCATTAATGATAGTGGCTGGTGCTGGTAGTGGTAAAACCAAAGTGTTAACTACACGTATTGCGCATTTAATGGCCAATGGTGTAGATGCCTTTAATATTTTGGCACTAACATTTACCAATAAGGCGGCGGCTGAAATGAAAGAGCGTATTCAAAAAATACTCAACAATAACGAGGCAAGAAATCTTTATATAGGCACTTTTCACAGTGTATTTGCAAGAATTTTACGTGCAGAAGCACACAGAATTGGCTACCCAAACAACTTTACTATTTACGATACAGATGATAGCCGAAGCGTAATAAAAGCCGTGATAAACGAACTGCAAATAGACGATAAGCATTACAAGCCTAATGTGGTTCATAATAGAATTTCGGCGGCTAAAAATGCGTTGGTAGGTCCAGCAGAATATGCGCTTGACTACCATTTGCAACAAGAAGATGCTAAGGCTAATAGACCTGCCATTGCACAAATTTATGCCGCTTATGCCAACAGGTGCTTTAAAAATGGTGCCATGGATTTTGATGATTTGTTGCTTAAAATGTTTGAAATGCTAAATACGCAGCCCGCAGCATTGGCTAAGTACCAAAGCAAGTTTAAGTACATTATGATTGATGAGTACCAAGATACCAACACCGTGCAATATCAAATTACCAAACTATTGGCAGCCATGCACGAAAACATTTGCGTAGTGGGCGATGATGCTCAAAGCATTTACAGTTTTCGTGGTGCTACCATTGAGAATATTTTACAGTTTCAAAAAGATTACGACGATGTAAAACTGGTAAAACTCGAACAAAATTATCGCAGCACTAAAAGCATATTAAATGTAGCCAACGAGGTTATTGGTAATAACAAAGGCCAAATACCAAAAGAACTTTGGACCGACAATAAACTAGGCGATAAAATAAAAGTGGTACGCACCACTACCGATAATGAAGAAGGCAAGTTTGTAGCCGATAGCATTAAAGAACAGCAATTGCGTAACCATTATGCCAATAAAGATTTTGCCATTTTGTACCGTACCAATGCACAAAGCCGTGCTTACGAAGAAAGCTTACGCAAAATGGGCATTGCTTACAAAATATACGGTGGCATAAGTTTCTATCAACGCAAAGAGGTGAAAGACATGATTGCTTACTTGCGCATTATTGTGAACCAGCAAGATGAGGAAGCGCTTAAACGTATTATTAATTATCCTGTTCGTGGTATTGGTAAAACCTCTATCGAAAAATTGATAGTAGTGGCCAACGAGCAAAAAATCACCATGTTTGAAACCGTGATTAGAGCCGCCGAATTTGGCTTTAAAAGCGGTACACTAGAAGCCCTGCAAAACTTTGCAACAATGATTAAGTATTTTAACACCTTACTTAGTGATAAGAATGCTTACGATGTGGCTGTGCAAGTAGGCAAGCATACTAATTTGGTGAAGGAACTATTTACCGATAAAACACCCGAAGGATTAGCCCGGTACGAAAACGTACAAGAGTTATTAAACTCAATAAAAGAATGGACAGAAACGCCAGATAATATAGAAGATGGCGAAGTAGGTAATAAAAGCTTGGGCGCATTTTTGCAAAACGTGGCATTATTTACCGATAGCGATAAAGACAAGGAAAATGAGGATGTGGTAAAGCTAATGACAATACACGCAGCAAAAGGGCTAGAGTTTGCTTGTGTATTTGTAGGTGGTATTGAAGAAACTTTGTTTCCTAATGCCATGAGCATTAATACCAGAGAACAACTAGAAGAAGAACGCAGATTGTTTTACGTAGCCATTACAAGGGCAAAAGATAGATTGTGGTTAACCTATGCCAATGCACGTTACCGTTTTGGTCAATTGGTACAAAACGAACCTAGCCGCTTTTTAGAAGAAATGCCCGAAGAGTTTTTAGATAAAACCTACGCCGGTGGCGGCGCAAGAAACCAAGGCATGAGCAATATGGGTACAGCATTTGAACGCATGAATAGCCGCTTTTCGCCAACCGCCAACCAACAACCGCCAACCGATTTAAAATACGGTACACCACCTGCAAAAAAACCAGAAAATGCCAGACCAACTTATTTACAGCCAGCAGCTATTAGCAATTTTGAAGTTGCAGCGGTGCATGTGCCATCAGAAAACTTTGTAGCAAGCGATACGAGCGGCCTTAAAGCAGATATGCGTGTAGAACATCTAAAATTTGGTTTTGGTACAGTAACCAACGTAGAAGGCTCTGCACATAACCCTATTGCGAACATTAATTTTGATAATAACGGAGAGAAGAAAATAATGCTGAATTATGCCAAATTGAGGATATTGTAGTATGTTATAATTCAGATAATTTTTCCAAAAAAGAAACATTTATATGCTTTTTTAAGAACGGATTGAACTCGTCTAAAGGTTTTGGGAGAAAATAACCTTTAATACAATCAGGGTTTCTAACAGCGATTTGTATATGTGTCCTTTCTTTTATTTCTGAACTTGGATAAACAGGGTCTCCTTCAGGAAAAGCCCCTCTCACAGAGTCGTAAGCAGCTAATCCTTTTTCATTGTTTGTCTCATGTATAAATCTTATGATTGCACAATCGAGAATACGATTTGCGCCTCGATTCTGTAGAAGCGGCTTGTTAACACTTTCTCTTATTGTTTTATATGAACTGTAAGCATTTTTAAGAATGCCTAGTGATTGGGTTTCAGTAAGGTTTAAACAGTTTTTTAAATCTATAATTGCACCGATTACAAATGGAATTTGTATTTGAACTTTATTAAATTGTTCATTTTTCGATGATTCAATTGCGTACTCTAATGCTCTGTGAGGATTTTGCTCCCAAAAATAAACACCATCAGCTAACCAATCCCAAGCATTATTACTTTGTTTCAAATCTTCTAAACCTAAAAGAATTTTAATGCCAACTTTTAAGTCGCAACTATGGAAAGCAAGAATACTATCGGGTTGATGATTTACCATGATACATTACATTAGGCTTGCTTGGCTCTTGCTGTTTTTTTTCATCTTCCCACAGCCCTGCTTTTTTTAAAAAATTGATTGCATATTCTTGAGAAGCCAAAGCTTTTTCGGCAACATCTTTTATCGCTTCAATTTGCAACGCAATTTGTTGTGGTTCCATAATACTCATAAATATAAATTTTAGGTGAAAACTAACGATTACTTGTTTTAACTCCAAAAAGAATCCTTTATTGTGCAATAATAACATTGCATAGCCTAAGTGTTTTATAATTTATCCACATTGGTTAAATATGACTAACGATTATAGAGTTTTGAAAAAGTTACATGAATAAACTACGCCTCAACATAGAAGAACTTAATGATGACTTTTTTGAAGATACAAGGCTGATTGGCATTATTGCGCCTTTAAAAAACTATCAATTTTGCTGGCAATTAAACAGCTTGTTGGGCTTCGATTTTAGGTTAAATAACGATTACGAAATTCCCTTGCGCCGCAAGGATAGAACCTACCATTTTTCTATTTACCAATCGCAAGAACCTAACAGCTTTTTATACCATTATTTGTACCACAACCATTGCGATGGCGAATATTTATTGCCCGAATTTAAGCACATGGATTTTTTATGGCTAATGAAAGGCGATCTTGTAGACGACTATAAATGTAATTGGATTAAGCAGGCTGTAAAAAGCATTAATGGTGTGCAATTGGTAGCAGAATTAACCAACGAGCAAATAAAAAACAAAGGCAATATGGTTTTTTAGTGCTACTGCCTTCATACTAATAACAAAGTTTTACGTAAATACTAACTGCCATTTTATTTACGGCATGTTTTTTAGCTTTAAGTAACCATGCAAAAAAATACAAAACGATTACTTTGGGTATTGGGTATTGTTTTTAGTTGTTTACTGCTAGCAATTACCATTGGCTATGCGTATTTTTATACCCATAAAAAAAGCATACTAAAAACCATTACAGCACAACTTGGTAGCAACATTTCTGGCGATGTAACAATTGCCGATATTGACTTGAGTTTATTTAAAAATTTCCCTTCTGCTAGTATTGTTTTAAAAGATGTCTCAATAAAAGATAGTCTATTTGCAAGCCATCATTTGCCACTACTTACGGCAAAGCAGGTACTTATTAAAATCGGTTGGTCAAGTATTTTTTCAAGTAAAACGGTGGTTAAAAAAATTAGGCTAAACCATGCAAGCGTTAATGTTTTTACATTGGCAAATGGCTATACCAACCGTTATCTTTTAACAAGAAAAAATCCTGCTGCTTCCCATAAAAGTGTTGATACTAAACAGCCGTTTAATTTACAGCAATTAGAGTTGAACGATGTAGCACTAAGCATTGCCGATGCTATAAAACTAAAGCAATACAGTTTTGCTGTAAACCACGTTACTGCTGCGTTTGAAAGGCAAGATACCATTATGACTGTGCATGTAAATGCCAACGTTTTAATAAAAGGCTTAGGCTTTAATTTACCTAACGGATCGTTTGCTACAAACCAATTATTTGAAGGCAAATTTGATGTGCAGTTTAATGAGAAGCAACCTGAGTTAAGTTTTCAAAACATCCAAATAGCACTATCAAAACAGCCCTTTATTTTTAGTGGTACATTCACTTTTGCAAAAGCCCCTACTTTTTTTCTACAGCTACAAACCAAACAAATTGAGTACAATTTTGCCCGCTCTTTAATAACACCAGCTATGGCCAAAGCTGTATTAATAGTAAGCGTACAAAAACCTTTTGACATTAATGCCACTATAAGTGGTTCGCTTAATAGTGGCGACCCATTGGTAAATATAAAATGGGTAGTTAAAAACAATATTTTGCACAATCGGTTTATAGATTTTACCAACTGTAGTTTTAATGGCTATTACACCAATGAAGTGGTTAAAAATTTGCCTAAAAAAGACCCTAACTCAAAAGTAGTAGCTACCAGCTTTTTAGGTACTTGGCAAGGTTTTGTATTTACTGCGCCACAAATTGAAATCAATAATCTTAAAACACCCAGTATTATTTGTAACCTTACATCGCAGGCAGATGTAACAACTTTTAACAACCTACTAGAAACAGATGCAATTGTGGCACAATCTGGCAAAGCCAGTCTGTATCTCAATTACAATGGCCCAATAGAAAATCATAACACTAACAATACTGCAATTACTGGTAAAGTTTCGCTACGCTACGCTAACCTACTTTACACACCCAAAAATATAGTACTAGCTAATTGCAATGGCGATATTGTATTTACCGAAAATGACTTGGCAGTAAATAATTTAATCTGCGATGTAGAGGGCAATCATATTGTAATGCAAGGCAAGGCTACCAATGTGTTAAAGCTTGTAAATGCTGCTGCCAATAAAATTAATTTACAATGGAGTATTTATACAGCATCCCTCAATTTGCAACCCTTAAAAAGACTATTTACCACTAACCAACCTGTTAAAAAAATAACCCAAAAAAAATCAACTTCGGTAAAAGCTTCGCAAATAAATAATGTATTAACCAATAGCAATGTTACCCTACAATTTAAGGCAGATAAATTGCTGTACCAGAAGTTTCATGCTACCAATGTAAAAGCAACTATTTTGTTGCTAGAAAACAAATGGTTTTTTAACAATGCAGGCTTGCAACATGCCGGCGGTACCATGGCTATTAATGGTTCTTTAGCCACACTGTCGGCCAATAATATCAAGGCTTACGCAACATTGGTCATGAACAATATGGATGTAAAAACAGTAATGAACAGCTTTAATAATTTCGGTTTAAAAGGTATTAGTGCAAGTAATTTGTCTGGTAAATTTTATACCAATATTGTAGCCAATGCAACGCTTAATAATGCCCTCGATATTTATACTAATACCATTGACGCAACTGTATTTTTCTCTTTAAAAAATGGCACTTTAAGTAATTTCGCACCCATTAAGGCCATCCAAAAATTAGCCTTTAAAAAACGTGACTTTAGTAACCTTGCTTTTGCCGAATTAAAAGATTCGCTGATTATAAAAAATGAAACCATTACCATAAAAAGAATGGAAATAGAAAGTAGTGCATTGCGTATGTATGTTGAAGGCTTATACGATATAAATGGTAAAACCACAGACCTCTCTTTTCAAATACCTTTGAGTAATTTAAAAAAGCGTGATACAACTTATATTCCTACCAATAAAGGCACAAAAACTAGTGGCGGAACAAGTATTTTTATTCGTGCTAAACCCAATGATAATGGCGAACTAAAATTTAGCTACGACCCATTTAAACGCTTTAGAAAAAGCAAAATCTAATGCCATTTGTAACCAAAATAATGCAAAAAACCGTTAATAATCTATCTAAATGTTTATGATAAGCCTTTAGTGCTTTAATATTACACAATAAATATTGCTCCACTTGATACAACGGCTACACTTACTGCTTCTCATTTTTGTTATGGCTTTGCTTTGGCAACCAATTGCTGCACAGTTTGTTACCATTAGTGGTACGGTTTACGATATTTCTGCTCGAAAGCCCATTGAGTCTGTTGCTGTTATTAGTAAATCTGGCCGAGGCACGCTTACCGATTCTACCGGCCACTACCGCCTCACCGTGTATAAAAACGATACCATTTGGTTTTCGCTCTTAAATAAAAGCACCCAGCATTATGCCGTAGATACCATTCGTAATCCCGATAATTTCGATATTAGTATTCATGTGTACGCAGCGTTATTGCCCGAAGTAAAAGTGCGTAATAGCAATTACCGCCTCGATTCGTTACAAAACCGTAAAGACTATCAAAAATATTTCGACTTTAAAAGGCCCGGCATCTCGCTTAGCCGCAACCAAAGCTACAACCCTGGCGGCGTTACTGTTGGGCTCGATTTAGAGGAGTTTATCAATATTTTTCGTTTTAAGCGCAACCGCAACCTGCAATATTTGCAAAACAGGCTACTGCAGCAAGAGCAAGATAAATACGTAAACTATCGTTTTAATAAACTATTGGTTCGTAAAATAACCAAGCTACAAAGCCCCGAAATAGACAGCTTTATGAAACAATATCGCCCAAGCTACGAAGGTTTACAGTTTTTAAACGACCTCGAATTTGGTTATTATGTACAACAATGTTTCGAGCAATATAAAGCCGCCAAACAAAAAGGCAACCTACGTAAGCGAGATGAATAACTAACCATATATTTACACCCTAACTTAATTTTTTGCTTAGGGGCTGTTTGCTTTGGCTAGTACTTGCAACAGTTGTTTTGGCTATTAGCCGCAAATCTGCCACAAAGCCATTGCACATTGGCTTCAGCGGGTTTTCCGCTTCTATCCGGCAGCCTTTTAGCAGCGTTACTTTGGGCAGCTTTTTAGCCCTTGTGTTTTAAAAAATACCAACAATAAAAACTAGTAACCATCATTACTAGTTAATAAAAGTTTGTAACAATTAAGCGAGTAGAAACAATAAAATAGTGCTAAAAAAAATTTCAAGCTATAGCATCAAAAAAGCAATTTTTTTTTAGAAATATACTATGTGGCAAAAACTAACAAAAAAGAACATGAAAAAATTTAGCCTTTTATTGGCATTATCAGCAATTGGTATTTGCAAGATGTATGCCCAGCAAATAGATTCTATGATGAATCTTTACGCAGAAAACTTTCAACAAGAAAAAATTCACATTCACTTCGACAAGAGCATTTACAACAAAGGCGAAACCATTTGGTACAAAGCCTATGTAATGACGGGTACAGACCTTACCACCTACAGTAAAAACTTTTATGTTGACTGGTTTGATGAGCAAGGTAAATTATTGAGCCACACAGCAGCACCTATGTTTGAAGCATCTGCAAGAGGCCAATTTGTAGTGCCAGAAAAATATGCAGGCAAGTTAATTCACGCTAAAGCCTACACCAATTGGATGCTTAATTTCGATACCGCATTTTTATACAATAAAGATTTACGTATCGATCAGTCGCAAGCCACTGCCACTAAAACAGCACCTGTAAAATCTATTGCTACCTTACAATTTTTACCCGAAGGTGGCGATTTGGTTGGTGGCCTTAATCAGCGCATTGCTTTTTTAGCTACCAACCAGTTTGGCATACCAGTAAATGTTGCAGGTGCTATAAAAAATGCTAAAAACGAACTCATCGATTCGTTTAGTACAGACCATGATGGTATGGGCATTTTTTCGCTAGATGTAAATGCAAAAGAAACTTACACAGCCGTTTGGACAGATGAGAACAAACAAGCACACACCACACCAATACCTGTAACAAGGCCCGCCGCTGCAACTATTCAAGTACAGCCTTTACGCAATAAAGTTTTGTTTGTAATAAAACGTAGTGCAGATGCACCAGACAATTTTAAAACACTAAATGCCATCGCACACATGAACCAACATGAGGTTTATAAGTCTCGTATAAACCTATCGGTAAAAACTTCTGGTGTAGGCGAAATTCCAACATCTGAATTACCAAGCGGCATTTTACAATTAACCCTGTTTGATGCCAATTGGGTGCCTATTGCAGAGCGTGTACTATTTGTAAATAATAACGACTACGAGTTTTTTCCAGATGTGCGTGTGTTAGAAAAATCTACCAAACCTAGAGGAAAAAATAAAATAGATGTGTACGTGTCAGACACTACTTTGTCAAACATGTCTATGGCTGTAACCGATGCAGATTTATTAACTGATAATAGCAACACCATCATTTCGCAATTACTACTTGCAGGCGATATTAAAGGGTACTTGCACAATGCTGCTTACTATTTTTCTAGCGATGTAGATAGCGTTCGTCAACACTTAGATTTAGTGATGCTTACCCATGGCTGGCGCAGGTTTAACTGGACAGATATTGCCAATGCACAACCACCAGTAATAGCCAATGCAAAAGACACAGATTATTTGCAAATTAAAGGCTCGGTATTTGGGTTTAATAAAGCAAGTGGTGCGCAAATGCCATCGCAAATTAACCTCATTTTACAGGCAAAAGATAGCAGCAAACAGTTTTTATTTTTGCCCGTAACTAAGGCAGGTACCTTTATACAAAATGGCATTACATTTTACGATACCATTAAAATTTACTACCAGTTTAATGGTGATAAAAAAACTACCGAACGTGCCGAAGTACGCTTTAATGCTGGCCTTGCACAAGCACCCTCTAAGCTATTTAGTGCTGTAGCTACTTCGCCATTATTGTGGGGCTTAAAATCGATAGATAGCATTGCATTGGCAAGAAGTAAGTATTTCTACAACGAAAAATTACGCCTAGATAAATTGCTTGCTGCTGCCAACTTGCAAGAGGTAATTGTAAAATCTAAAACCAAAAGTGCTAAAGACATTTTGGATGAAAAATATGCTTCTGGTTTATTTTCGGGTGGCGATGCAACCCCCTTTGATGTGGTTAACGACCCGTTTGCATTAGGTGCTATCGATGTGTTTAGCTACCTACAAGGTAGGGTAGCTGGGCTACAAATAAACAATAGTGGCGGGCAAACCTCTCTTAGCTGGCGCGGTGGCACACCAGATGTTTTTTTAAACGAAATGCGCAGCGATATAGACCAAGTTAAAAATATCCCAATGACTGATGTGGCTTACATAAAAGTATTTCGCCCACCATTTTTTGGTGCAAGTGGTGGCGGTGCAGGTGGTGCTATTTCTGTTTACACACGTAAAGGTGGCGATGTAAAAAGCACCCCTGGACCTGGTGGTTTAGGTTATCAAATATTGGCTGGTTATACACCTTACAAAGAATTTTACAGCCCTAACTATAGTGTAAATAACAATAGCCAGCCCGATGCACGTACCACATTGTATTGGAACCCTTATGTATTAACCGATAAGAAGAACAAAACCTACAAAATAGAGTTTTACAATAACGACATCAGCAAAAAATTACGAGTAGTGCTTGAAGGTGTAAATGTAGAAGGTAAATTGACAAGAATAGAGAAGGTGTTGGAATAAACTTTGGGCTTCTACAACTAGAATTAACACCTCACATATTTTGAGGTGGCGTTTTTTTTGATAGTAGATATTATGCATTTAATAACCGTACCCAAGTAAATAATTTGTTAACTAAATGTTTTGAGAAAGATTTATATTGCGTAGTATTAGCGAAAACAAACTAACTCTTAGAATGACTTTGTACAATGCCGATGTTTTAAAGATTGCAGGTGCATCAATTAAAGATTCTCTCAAATGGACTGGTTGGAAATGGTTGGTTACTGGTAGTATTGGTGCATTAATTAATGTATTTAAAGCTGGGAAAGATTTTTTTAAAGTTGACAATATATGGCTATCTGCATTGTATGGTTTAATAGGATTGGTGTTGATTTTTTTAATTAGATTTTTTTTTGTTTTTTGTGTCAATTTTTTAAAATATTACCATGATAAGTATAGAAACACTCATTATGGTGATGCAATAATCCTTTTAAAAGATACTTTTGCGCAGGTACATGCATACCGTAAAAAGCAAGATAATGGTCACCAAGATGAGGACTTTATGAGAACGATGCTATTGTTTTGTAATAATTTGAAAGAAATATTTGATAATACGACAAAATCAGCATGTTCAATCTCAATAAAAGTTCCTTTAGGTGATAATACTGTACATGAAAAAACCGTTCTTGTGAATCTTACAAGAGATGTAAGTCATCAAGAAAGAGACACACAGAAATATATTGACATTCAACATACTATTTTAGGAAATACTGCATTTAGTTATTCACTAAATAAAGTAATGACAAATGATAGTAAAAAATTTTATGTTAACAACAACATAAACGAATCAGAGAATTATATCAACACCAGTAAAACTTGCTATAAGGATGGAAAGTTGCCATACAACAGCGAATTAGTCTTTCCTATTGTTCCACTTGTACAAATAAATCATAAAAATTATGATTGTTGTGGTTTTATTTGTGTTGATAGCGAAAAAAAGAATACTTTCACAAGCAAGTATGAGATTGCAATAGTTGAGGGTGTTGCTGATGGTATTTATGATATAATCTATGAGAGAAACAAGTTTAAAAATAGAAATAATGAATAGTAAAACTCAACCTATTCAAAGTGAGAATTTTGAAATTTTAGAATCTACAGATGATTCTGTTGTATTTAAAATTTCTTCACCTGAAAAAAAGGCTTCTACAAAAGAAATGCGAGCAATGCGAGTACTACGAAATGCCGAAAATATGCCCATTCAAGGCTTAGTATTACCTACAACTACTTTACATTTCTTTAATTACGAAGATTTTAAAAGGTTAAAAGAAATTGAGAAGGAAATATTGTCCGAGCCAGCTAATGATAAGGGTGGCAAGTCTTTTTTAAAGAAAGTCTCGGAATTTTTAGAGTTATAGTTCCATTCTATATTTCTTGTAGCTATTTAAGAAAAACTTCATTTTTCTAATAATTTTTTTATTTTCAAGTCATGGATAAATAGCATGGTTTACTTACTCCTCTTTAAATAAGGGTGACTACTAATGGTGAAGTAACAACTTACTATGCTTTACCCAACGTTGGTTAATGCAACTTCAAAATGAAGTTGGGCTACCCAATATTAGTTACTCTATTATTAAAACCAACCATGCTTTACCCAATGTTGGTTAATGCAACTTCAAAATGAAGTTGGGCTACCCAATATTAGTTACGCTATTATTAAAACCAATCATGCTTTACCCAAAGTTGGTTAATGCAACTTCAAAATGAAGTTGGGCTAATGAATGTTAGTTAGACCAATATTAAAGCGATTATTTAAGTAATTATTTCCCTAAAATATTTTTGAATAGTTGATTAAATGCTATACATTAGCTATCGCATTTAATTACTAAAAAATACGATTAGTATGAAACTAGACAAGCATTTTGTTGACCTATTTGATGGTAGTGGTTTTAGCCGCAATGAGATAACCATTTTTGCTACAGACCATTTAGCCAAACTTAAAAACAATAACAGCAGTAATATCTATGCTGCTATAATTACTGCTACCGAAGCCAAGTTAAAAGCATTTAAAGACACAAGAGTTGAAACATCTAGCACCGAAAATATAAAGCTAGGTAGCACTGATACGAAGAACACTGCAAAAGATAATTTTTTAGCTTTTGTACGGCGTAAAAAAGGCACTTTAAAAGATATTTTTTATCAAAATAAACCTGCTTATTTAGAATTTTATCCACAAGATTTGCAAGAATATAATGAAGCTAGTTTGGAAGATTTAGTATTGCTAGCACAGCGCTGTAAAACCGTTACCGCTAAATATGTAACACATTTAGGGGCAGCTTTTAAAACCGAAATGGATATGCTGGCAGACGCTTATATTTCTTCTCGTGGCACACAAGTAAGTAATAAGGGGTTGGCTACAGATGTTAACCTAGCTACTAATGCGCAGCGTAAGGCATTAACGGTACAACTTACACAAAATGTACACACCATAGCTGCAAATAATGTAGATAATGCCGAGGCGTTAAACACTTATTTTACAGAAAGCTTATTATACAATGATGTAAGTACTAAGCAAATGCCAACCAAAGCCTAACTGAATATTATTTTGTTCATACATTAAACATCCGATTGTTTAAAAATATCGGATGTTTTTTTGTATGGGTTTTTAAAAATAGCACCATAGAAAATAAAGGGCGTATAAGTGTGTTTAGCTACCGCTAAAACACTAGTAAATTAAGTGTCGAACACTCTCCTAGTATCTTAAATTGTTTATACAAATCTATGTGTGCTTTTTCCTTGACTATGTTACTATGTGTTAAGCATAACCCTAAGCGGGTTGTAGCAGCTTAAAACATTCTTTAATGATACTAATATTAAAACTTGGCGAAGTGGTTTTTGGCTCACCATCTACATGTAACGGCGCAAGCTTTAGGTTGTTAATAGTTATTTTATCTGTTTGAAAATATAGAATGTTTTTACTGCTTACATCTTCTAGCAAAGCTTCTAATTTATTGTTGCCACGTATTTGTTTTAGAATGGCAAAAGGTAGCTTGGCTTTGTTCATTTTTTGCACTATTACAATATCAAGCAAGCCATCGTTTAAGCTAGCTTGTGGCGCAATGGTTACGTTGTTGCCAAACTGATTACTATTGGCAATACTTATAAAAAATGCTTCGGTAAAAAATGTAAAACCATCTACCGAAACCTCAAACTGATAAGGCTGTGCTTTAAAAAAGTTTTGTAGGCTTTGCTTGGTATAAGTAAGTAAGCCGCGGCTGTTTTGATTAGCAAAATCGTGTGCTACTTGCGCATCAAAACCAATACCACTTAACATACAAGAGAACTCGTTGTTAATTAAAAACGCATCTACATATTTGGCTGTGCCGGTAAACAAAAGTTCTATGGCATCAATAGGTTTTTTAGGTATGCCCGCTGCATAAGCAAGCCCATTGCCCGAGCCAACTGGTATAATGCCAAAGTTTACATTAATGCCTTGTAGTGCATTGGCAATTTGGTTTACCGTACCATCGCCACCCACCATTACTAAATCGGTAATGCCTTCGGCTTCTATTTTTTCTCTTAAAAAATCGTAATTACCACTAGCGTTGGTAGGTACTATTTCAAAAGGAATATTTTTTGCGGTAGTTATTTGTTGTATCTGTTGCTTTATCTCTTCCTTTTTGGCCGTGCCAGAAATAGGATTAATGAGATAGACCATTTTTCTGCTCATGCTATTCACGCTTTTGTGCAAATCGTTAGGTAAAGCGTGCAAGTTAATACAAAGCCTAGCAGATTACTGTTTGTGAGCCACATTTTTAAAAAGCCGCTTCTGCGCTATTGGTTATTTCCACGCTACACTAGCTATATTTTTTGCAGCATCTTGTGCAAATTCTGCTTTACATTCTGCCGAGCAAAAGCCAAGTACTTTATGGTTATAGTGCATGGTGTCCGAAATGCCCGCAGTTACTGGCATACCGCAAGTAGGGTCCTTTTTGTTGTCTACAATACTATCGGCGTATGTTACTTCTACTGGCATGGTTGCTGCGTTGTCGGTAGTTTTTTCGGTAGAAACTTTAGGTGCATTGGTACAGCTAATAACCAATGTGCTCAATGTAATGCAAGTTGCAATTGTCAACGGTTTCATGTTTGTATTTTTAAAATGAGATTACAAAGTAAATAATAAGCTAGGCTAGGGTGCATAATTTTTTTCTGCTGAGAGCCAAAGGTTAGCAACCTTTTTTAAAATGAAAGCAAAAAAGAAAGTAGCACAATCTTAAATAGTAATATCAATAACTTTGGCATTAATTTCGTAAAGTCAAAAAAAACATAGAATATGAAGTCTTTAAAAATGAGTTTGTTAGTAGCAATAGCAGTTTTTGTTACTAGCACTGTTAGTGCACAGTTTAAATTGGCACAATGGCCAGCTTTAAAAACATTTCATGGTGTAATGAGCGAAACGTTTCACCCAAGTGAAGAAGGTAAATTAGAGCCAATAAAAACACGCTCAACAGAAATGTACCAAAAAGCGGTAGCTGTTTCTACATCTGCAATACCCGATGAATTGAAAGCTAAAAAAGGTATTAAAGAAGCTGTGGCAGAATTGGTAAAAGGTACTAAAGAGTTAGATGCTTTAATTAAAGCAAAATCTAGCGATGAAGTGATTAAAACTAAGTTGGCTAGCTTACACGATACGTTTCATAAAATAATTGAAACCTGCAACAAGGAAGACGAAAAGCACTAAATACCTTGATAATTGATTAAATCCTGCATCTAACGATGCGGGATTTTTTATACCCTTAGCGGAAACGAAATAAAAATTTGTAAATTAGATGTATGTACATACATTTGTATTATCAATGAAACTAGAACAAGCCATACAGAGTACAAAATTTAAGAACGAAGTGCAGAAAGCATCGTTGAATGTTCTTTATACTGCGTGGTGGTTAAAAAATTTGGTGAATAAAGAATTGAAAGAATTTGGATTAACACATGAGCAATATAATGTACTACGAATTTTAAAAGGTAAGCACCCCAATCAAATGTGCGTAAAAGATATTGCCAGTAGAATGATTGAGCAAAACTCAAACGTACCAAGGATTATAGACCGTTTGGAAATTAAAAAACTAGTTAAGCGTGCTACTTCTTTACAAGATAAACGTGAAACAATGATAACAATAACGCAAGCTGGTATTAGCATTTTAGCCTCAAGCACCATTGCTATTGATGCAAAATACCTGGATAGTGTTTCTATTACAGAAGCTGATGCTACCAAGCTAAACAGTTTACTTGAAAAAGTAAGAGAAAAAGCATAAATTTTTTTTGAAATAATAGATGTATATACACGTAATTAAAAATTATGAAAACGATATTACATAAAGCAAACACAAGGGGCCATGCAAACCATGGTTGGTTAAATAGTTACCACACATTTAGCTTTGCAGGTTATTACAATGCTAACCGTATGCACTTTGGCGCATTACGTGTACTTAACGATGATACTGTTGCAGGCGGTATGGGCTTTGGAAAACATCCACACGATAATATGGAAATTGTATCTATACCATTAAGTGGCGATTTAGAACATAACGATACAACTGGTAGGCACGAAATTATTAAACAAGGCGATGTGCAAATAATGAGTGCTGGTAGCGGTATTGCCCATAGCGAGAAAAACGCTAACCATAATGAAGAAGTGAAATTCTTACAAATATGGGTGATGCCAAAAGAAAGAAATATTGCACCTCGTTACGAGCAAAAATCTTTCCCACTTGCAGAGCGCAAAAATAGGTTGCAAACTGTAGTTGCGCCAGATAATGCCGAGGCAGTTTTTATTAATCAAAACGCATGGTTTACGCTAGGCAATTTTGAAGCCGCACAAACTACTAGCTATACTGTGCACAATGCTAAAAGCGGTGTGTACGTATTTGTACTTAAAGGCAATGTAACTATTAATGGCATTGCGTTACAAGACAGAGATGGCTTAGGTATTACCGAGTTAAATTTATTAAATATTACTGCCGATACAGACACAGAATTTTTACTGATGGAAGTGCCAATGCAGTAAAGCCCCATCCCCTAAAGCGGAGTAATAAAAAACGTAAACAATTATTCATAACACGCCTCCAGGCAACACCCTTTTAGGGGCTGGCGGTACAAAAAATCAAACACATGGCAACTTACAAAATTGATGCAATGCACAGCAACGTAACATTTAAAGTAAAACACTTAATGATTAGTACTGTAACCGGTAGCTTCACTGCTTTTGATGCAATTTTACAAGCAGAACAAGCAGATTTAAGCGATGCAAAAATTAGCTTCACAGCAGACATTAACACCATTTCTACAGGTAGCGAACAAAGAGATAATCACCTAAAAAGCGAAGACTTTTTTGATGCGGCTAATTACCCAACTTTAAGTTTTACATCAACCTCTTTTACAAAAGTTGATGGTAGCAATTACGAACTAGCCGGTAACTTAACCATTAAAGATGTAACAAAACCAGTAGTATTAGCGGTAGAATACGGTGGTACTATGACAGATTTTTATGGCCAGCTTAAAGCAGGTTTTGATATTTCTGGTAAAATAAGTCGTTCAGAATTTGGGCTTACTTGGAGTGCCGTAACAGAAGCTGGCGGTGTGGTTGTAAGCGATGATGTGAAATTGAACTTCTCAATTCAAATGATAAAACAAGCTTAATTTTTATTAAGCCATTTGCAAGTATGGGTTAAGCCAAAATTGCAAAATATTAATCCACCTTAGCAGCGTGCAAATTTTTTAAACAGAACCGCATTAACAAACTACAAACCATTGCTAGATTAATCAACATGCGAAGTTGCGTTTGGGTTATTTTACAAAAAAAGTGCGTACATATTGGTTAAAGCCAACTAATTAATGTGTTTTGTGTTTATTATTGATGAGAAGGCCAATATTTGCGGTCAAAATATCAATAAAACAGATGCTATTGGTAGTGAAAGGTGAAAAGTGAATAGTGAATAGTGAAATGGGAAACGTGAAAACGTGAAAGGTGAAAAGTGAATAGTGAAAT
>JASGCX010000003.1:0-70148 GCA_030053925.1 Flavobacterium sp. | reverse complement strand
GGGAAACGTGAAAGGTGAAATGGGAAACGTGAAAGGTGAAATGGGAAACGTGAAAGGTGAAATGGGAAACGTGAAAACGTGAAAAGTGAAAACGTGAAAGGTGAAAGGTGAAATGGGAAACGTGAAATGGGAAACGTGAAAGGTGAAATGGGAAACGTGAATAGTGAAAAGGGAAAGGTGAAACTAGAAAACTTGAAAGCTGAAAACCAGTCAACTCTTAGCATTAACACGGCAATTAAACACGGCGTTAAAAGCTGAAAACCAGTCAACTCTTTTTTGCATTAACACTGCAATTTAACACGGCGTTAAAAGATAAAAAACGGTCAACTCTTTTTTGCATTAACACCATTCACTTTTCACTTTTCACCATTCACAATTCACCTTTCACCATTCACCATTCACTATTCACCATTCACTATTCACCTTTCACCTTTCACCTTTCACCTTTCACTTTTCACTTTTCGCCATTCACTATTCACCATTCACTATTCACCATTCACTATTCACTTTTCACCATTCACTTTTCACTTCTCACCATTCACTTTTCACCTTTCACTTTTCACCTTTCACCATTCACTATTCACCATTCACTTTTCACTATTCACCATTCACTATTCACCATTCACCATTCACTATTCACCTTTCACCATTCACTATTCACTATTCACCTTTCACCATTCACCTTATGACCATCGAAATAGTTTCAGGAAGCCCAAGACCAGCAAGCATTACCGTAAGAATAGCCAAATATTTACAGCAATATATTCAGCAACATCACACAGAACACACAGTTGGTGTAATAGATGTAAGAGAATGGAAATTGGGCTTTTTACAAACGGTTTTTAACTCGGTAGATAATACACCAGAGCCATACAAACCGCTTACACAGCGCATGTTTGCAGCCAATGCGTTTATTGTAGTTACACCAGAATACAATGGCAGCTATACATCAGAAATTAAAAACCTGTTCGATCATTTTCCTAAGCAAGCACGTAAAGCTTTTGGGCTTTGCACAGCCTCTACAGGTGCCCTTGGTGGTGCACGTGGTACACAACCTTTATTGCTACTAGTGCCAGCATTATTTGGTATTGCAAGCCCAAGTTTATTAATAGTGCCACACGTTGATAAAAAGTTCGATGCAGCTAATCAATTAATAGATGCATCTTTTGAAAAACAAATACACACTTTTATAACAGAATTTTTGTGGTTGGGCAAACAATTGCAGCGGAAAGCATAAATAACATTTTTAAACAAGGGCGAGCCTGTAACTTCGCCCTTTATTTATTATGAGCGACGAAATTAAACACGAGTGTGGCCTAGCCTATATTCGATTAAGAAAGCCCTTCTCTTATTATTTACAAAAACATGGCACTGTAATGTATGGCTTAAACAAGCTGTACCTGTTAATGGAAAAGCAACACAACCGTGGGCAAGATGGGGCTGGCATTGCTTCGGTAAAATTACATGTAGAGCCCGGTTATTCATTC
This sequence comes from Flavobacterium sp., assembly GCA_030053925.1. Lineage (GTDB taxonomy): Bacteria > Bacteroidota > Bacteroidia > Chitinophagales > Chitinophagaceae > Parasediminibacterium. The sequence goes on along the minus strand of JASGCX010000003.1, from coordinate 68,661 downwards.
CTTTCTCGATTACGCAGTAATGCACCCCAACCCATAGCCGATATTTTTGCCAAAGTAGGTGCAGAAGTACAAGAATTAGCCAAATATCTGCCCGATATTACCAAGTACCCCGGTTTAATGAAAGGCCATGTACCTTATTTGGGTGAATTATTGTTAGGCCATTTGCGCTATGGTACACAGGGCAAAAACAATGTTGAATTTTGCCATCCATTTATAAAACGCAATACACAGCCCGGTAGAAATTTAGCATTAGCAGGTAATTTTAATTTGGTAAATACCGAAGAGCTTTACAATTTATTAAATATAGAACCAGGTGTTTTTCAAAAGCAAAGCGACCTAGCCGCTATGCTAGAAGTTATTCATCATTTTTTGGTAAAAGAAGATGCCGAAAGCCCTAATAGTGCCAACTTGGTAAACGTGTTACAAAAAGCCATTCCATTATTTGATGGTGGCTACACCATTGGCGGCTTAATAGGAAATGGTTACAGCTTTGTAATGCGTGATGCACATGGTATTCGTCCGGCATACTATTACATAAACAACGAGGTAATTGTAGCTGCAAGCGAACGAGCCTCAATACGTACAACATTTAATGTGGGCGAAAACGAAGTGCTAGAATTAATGCCAGGTATGGCCTTAATTGTAGATGATAAGGGCAATTATTTTATACAGCAAATTGTAGAACCTAAAGAGCGTAGAGCTTGTAGTTTTGAACGCATTTATTTTAGCCGTGGTAGCGATGAAAAAATTTATAGAGAGCGTATTGCACTTGGCTATCACCTAAGCAAGCGTGTTTTAGAAGATATTAATTACGATTTAAAAAATGCCATTTTCTCTTACATACCAAATACGGCTGAAGTAGCTTTTTATGGTTTGGTTAAAGGCATGGAAGATTATTTAAACAAAATTAAAGTAGAGCGCATTTTAAGCTGGGGTAATAATTTTAGCGAAGAGAAACTCACTGAAATGATTACTCGTAAAATTCGCCAAGAAAAAATAGCTATTAAAGATGTAAAACTGCGCACCTTTATTACCAACGATGATAGCAGAAACGAAATGGTACAGCACGTGTACGATGTTACGTATGGTACCGTTCGCAACCATCAAGATACACTAATAGTAATTGACGATAGCATTGTGCGTGGTACTACTTTAAAGGAAAGTATTGTGCGTATGTTGGCCCGTTTAAAGCCCAAAAAAATTATTGTTGTTTCTTCGGCACCACAAATTCGCTACCCAGATTGCTACGGTATAGATATGAGTAAACTGGGCGATTTTATTGCCTTTCGTGCCGCTATTCAATTGCTTATAGAACGTGGCTTAGAACATATTTTAACCGAGGCTCAAGCGCAAATTATACAATTGCAAAGCACTAATCAGTTGCATACACAAAATGTGGTGCGCCAAATTTATAAGCCGTTTACAACAGAAGAAATTTCAGTTAAAATTGCACAACTAATTACACCCGAAGACATTAGTTTTCCTACACAGGTCATCTATCAAACCATAGAAGACTTGCATGATAGCTGCCCTACAAATACAGGCGACTGGTATTTTACGGGTAATTATCCAACACCAGGTGGTAATAAGGTTTGTAACAAAGCCTTTTTAAATTACATGGAAGGAAAAAATGTAAGAGGCTATTAAATTTTATAAAACAACCAAAAATATCATGAAGAAAATTGTATTTATTGCTGCTATGGTAGCAGCTTCTGTTTACGTAGTTAGTTGTGGCAAAGGTGCAGAAACAACTAACACTATTTGTACTAACACCCCTGTGGCTAGCGACTCTATTGCATTAATCAATTTTGCAACAGCTAATAGTATTACTACCACAAAAGATGCTTCTGGCGTGTATTACCAAATTATAGCAGCCGGTACTGGAACTACGTTGCCAAATGGTAATTCATTGGTAGAAGTTACCTACAAAGGCACTTTGTTAAATGGTACTGTGTTCGATTCTACTGCTGCTGGTAAAACGGCAAGTTTTTATTTGTATCAATTAATTGCTGGTTGGCAAATTGGTGTGCCAAAAATTAAAGTAGGTGGTAGAATTAAATTGTTAATTCCTTCTGCTTTGGCTTATGGCTGCCAGGGTGCAGGCACAACTATTCCTTCAAATACACCAATTTACTTCGATGTAACATTGGTAAATTTTCAATAATCATTAGCGTAAATAGTAAACCAAACAATGCTTTGCGGGCTTATGGCTTGCAATTAGTTTTTCACTATTAACTTCGCCGCATGGATCAGTTGTTACAGCAAATAGAATTGTATAAGCAAGAAATTGCTGCCACAGAAGCTACCAATGAAGAAATGGTAGAGGCATTTCGTATTAAATATCTTGGTACAAAGGGCTTAATAAAAAGCGTAATGGGCGAAATGAAAAACGTACCAAACGATCAGAAAAAAGCTTTTGGCCAAATACTAAACGAGTTTAAATTATTTACCGAAAATAAATTTGAAACACTAAAACAGTCAACAAACAATAGTCAACAGACAACAGCCAATGCAATTGACCTTTCGCTGCCTGGTAGCCCTGTTGGTGTAGGTACACGCCATCCATTAAGCATTGTGCGTAATCAAATTGTAAGCATATTTAAGCGTTTAGGTTTTGCAGTTTCGGAAGGCCCTGAAATTGAAGACGATTGGCACAACTTTGGTGCAATGAACTTGCCAGAAGATCATCCTGCACGTGATATGCAAGACACGTTTTACATTAGCCAAAACCCTGCATGGTTGTTACGCACACACACAAGCAGTGTACAAGCAAGGGTAATGGAACATCAAAAACCACCAATCAGAGTTATTTGCCCGGGCCGTGTTTATCGTAACGAAACCATCAGTGCAAGAGCGCATTGCTTTTTTCATCAAGTAGAAGGTTTGTACATTGATGAAAATGTAAGCTTTGCCGATTTAAAGCAAACATTATACTTCTTTGTGCAAGAAATGTTTGGTAAAGATGTAAAAGTGCGTTTTAGGCCTAGCTATTTCCCATTTACCGAGCCAAGTGCCGAAATGGATATTAGCTGTCTTATTTGCGATAGCAAAGGCTGCAATGTGTGTAAGCATACTGGCTGGGTAGAAATTTTAGGTAGCGGTATGGTGCATCCAAAAGTGCTTGAGAATTTTGGTATTGATAGTAATAAATACACGGGCTTTGCATTTGGTATGGGTGTAGAGCGTATTTGTCAGTTAAAATATCAGGTAAATGATTTGCGCCTTTACAGTCAAAACGATGTACGTTTTTTAAAACAGTTTACTGGTGCAGTTTAAATGCTGTACCTATTAATACACAAAAACGCCACACTATTTGGGTGTGGCGTTTTACATTTTTGCGTAAGGTAGTTTATGGTTTCTTCTGTGCTTCTTTTCTAGCTTGCCTTTTTTCTTTTATTTCTGCTTTTTTTTCTGGTGGTAGGCTATCGTATTTAGCTTTCATTTCTTTAGCTCTTTCTTTTATTTTTTCTTTTTCTTCTGGGGTAGCATTTTGCCATTTATCTCTCAATGCTTTGCGCCTTTCCATTTTTTTCTTGGTTTGGGTACTGTCTTGTGCATGTAATAATGTTGGTGCTACAGCAAGCCCCACAATCATCAATAGAAAAAACATTTTTTTCATTCTGTAATTTTTAAGTGGTTAAAAAAGTTGAGACTAAGTTAGCCAATATTGGTTTAAAATAAAAAGAGGTAAACACAAAGTAGCAAAGTATAGTTGGTTACTACCTGTTGGCTTTATACATTTAACATTGGTAATGTTTACATAAGTTTATCTTACACCTTTCTAGTTTATTTATTATACACTTCAATAAAAGTGGCATTTCTATTCACACATATTTAAACAAGGGCAAAAAAAATACCATCATAAAATTCTTATTCCGCAGAAACATATATCTTTCTTGTTTTCAACATTTTAACCCCTTTTTATGCTTGTCATTTTGTTGTTCTTTTTTACGCATTGGTTTTTGTCATTGTTTTTTCACTCGTTCTTTTTACACCGTTTTGCGTCTCATAAAATGTATGAGATTAGTAAAAACTGGGAGCGAATATTTTATGTAAGTACCTGGTTGGTACAAGGGTCATCGTTTTTAGTACCAAGGGCTTATGGTGTAATGCACCGTATGCACCATACTTATAGCGATACTGAAAAAGATCCGCACAGCCCACTTTTTTTTAAAGATGTGTACCAAATGATGCGTAGTACCATTCTTATTTTTCGTAGTTTTTTAACTGGTAAAAACTTGCCCGATGCAGCATTTACAACTGATTATTTACCGGTGTGGCATAAATTAGATAAACTTGGGCACAATACCATTACCCGCTTTTTATTTATGGTAGCTTATACTAGTGTGTATATTGCTTTTGCGCCTAATTATTGGTGGTTTTTGTTACTGCCAATCCACTTTTTAATGGGCCCAATTCAAGGTGCTATTGTAAATTGGTGTGGCCACAAGTATGGCTATAGTAACTACAACAATGGTGATCATTCTAAAAATACCTCGCCATGGGGTGTTTTACTCATGGGCGAGTTATTTCAAAACAACCATCATTTTGATAAAGCCGATGCCAACTTTGCTAAACGCTGGTTCGAGTTTGATTTAACCTACCAAGTAATGCGTGGTTTTAATGCTGTTGGTATTATCAAAATAATCAACCATCAGCCACCTACAATTACCGATACAGTGCCTTTGGCAGCCTAAAATATTAAGCAAGCCTTCTTGTAAAAGTGCGCAGTAAAATGGCGCACTTTTTTTAGGTGTGAGCGAACAGTAAGGGAAATAATACCTTACTTGCTGCTTGATTGTTAAATAAGCTGCAACAATATGTATGTAAGTGATTGTTTTTTATATTTTTCTATCGGTAGATGATGCCACCAACCGTTAGAAAAATGTACTTTTTTAGCCAGTCTTCTTTTTCAATGCAATATGCTTCTAGCTCATCCCAATCATTGCAACCGCTTAATACAGCGAATAGGCTAAGGCCCCGAGGATGTCTATCAGGGCATGTTGCTTCCTACGGTTTATTCTTGGGGCTTCTATTGCAGAGAAATGCTCAATAAAACTGTTTATCCTAAAGTTAGTTTTATCTCCTAAATGTAATTAAATGCCTTATTAGTATAAAAATCGCAAATTTTAATGCGTATGCCCTGCACAAAAAGGCGGCTTTTTATTGAAACTACCACTTTTTTCTTGCAATTAAATACTACCGATAATTACATTACCACGCAACTTTTTTTCAAAATTCTTCTGCACAGTCAATTGTGTATTAGCATGTGTAAAAAGCGTAAAACTTTTGTTTTTGGTGAATAACCAATTGTATTATGTGAATTAACATAGCTAACTTGTGGATAGCCTGTTAAACCAATGTGCATTAATATTAACGGCTAAAATGTTTTTATTCTAAATTTTCTAAGTCATATTCGCTCTCCCCATAACAATTTGGCAACATGGTTATGGTTGAAGCAGCAACAATTAACAACTAAAAATTTGTAACAAAATAATGGATTTAACCTTACTCAATAAAGACCGTAAACGCCGAAAAACCACCGTTGATTTGGGTACAATGGCCTTTGGTAAAGTGCCACCTCAAGCACGTGACTTAGAAGAAGCAGTGTTAGGCGCTATTATGCTTGAGAAAAGTGCTTTTGATACCGTAAGTGAGATTTTAAAACCAGAATGTTTTTATGTAGAAGCACACGAACATATTTTTCGTTGCATGATGAGTTTGCAGCAAAAAAGTCAGCCCATTGATATTTTAACAGTAGTAGAAGAACTACGTTTTAAAGAATTATTAGAAGCAGTTGGTGGTCCTTATTTTGTAACCAAACTTACCAATACCGTTGTAAGTACTGCCAATATAGATACACACGCAAGAATTGTACTGCAAAAGTTTATTCAACGCGAACTGATACGTATTAGTGGCGAAATTATTGGCGATGCCTATGAAGATAGTACCGATGTATTTGACCTACTTAATGAAAGTGAAGAAAAAATATTTAACGTAACCAAGCACTTTTTAAAAGCCGATTATAAAGAGATGAGTACGGCTTTGGCACAAGCCGTAACTCGCATCGACGAAATGCGTACCAAAACAGAACAACTATCTGGTGTGCCAAGTGGTTTTCCTAGTTTAGACCGTATTACTTATGGCTGGCAATCTACAGATTTAATTATTCTTGCAGCACGTCCTTCTGTGGGTAAAACCGCTTTTGCCCTTAACCTTACACGTAATGCCGCCCTTAATAGCGTTAAGCCTACAGCAGTTGGTTTTTTTAGTTTAGAAATGAGTGCTGCACAGTTGGTGCAGCGTATTTTAAGTGCCGAAAGTGAAATACCATTAGAGAAAATTACTCGTGGTAAAATGGAAGATCACGAGTACCAACAGTTACATACAAAAGGTATTAAACGCTTAGAATCGGCACCTATTTATATTGACGATACCGCTGCGTTAAACATTTTTGAGTTTAGAGCAAAGGCAAGGCGTTTAGTAAATAAACATAAGGTAGGCATTATTATTATTGACTACTTGCAATTAATGAGTGGTAGTACCGATAATAAAAATGGCAACCGTGAGCAAGAGATTAGCAATATATCCAGAAACTTAAAAGCACTAGCAAAGGAGTTAAACATTCCAATTATTGCACTAAGCCAGTTAAGCCGTGCGGTAGAAACACGTAAGGAAAGTAAAATACCACAGTTGAGCGATTTGAGAGAATCTGGTGCCATAGAACAAGATGCCGACATGGTGATGTTTATTTATCGCCCCGAATACCACGATATTCATAATAATGCAGATGGCGAAAGCACCAAGGGTGAAACACATATTCGCATTGCAAAGCACCGTAATGGCTCGTTAGACAATGTGATTTTGCAAGCCCACCTGCATATTCAACGCTTTGAAGACATTACCGATAAAAAAAGCGGTATGATGACTGGTAGCGCTGGTAACTGGAAACAAATTACACCTACACCAAGCTCGTCTGCTAATGGCAACACCCCAGATAATGGCGGCGGCGGTCGCTTTTTTGTGCAAAGCAGTAAAATGAATACTGGCAACTTTGATGATGGTATTGATGGCGATGCGCCGTTTTAAAACCGCTTAAAAAAAGCTGCACAGCAAACAAAGCCTACATACCAATAGCTATATGGTAGTGCAAGGCAACAGTAGCTAAACACTAGTGCAACAGTTGGTTTTACAAATACTTACTGCACCAAAAAAGGCGATGAAATTCATCGCCTTTTTTGGGTGTATATGCTGCTAAAAACTAGTTAATGCGCACTGTAATAATTTGTCTATCGCCATCTTTGTTTTTTAATAAAATGGTAATGTTGTAGCCCTTGCCTGCGTTTTGCAATTTACCAGCTAGGTACATTGTTGCGCCCATTTCTCGCTGGCTAGTAAGCTCAAATCCTTTAATACCGTTATCTTTAAAAAAACTCTGAAATGTAAGCCCAGCTTGGGTTTTACCCACATTTTTTATTTCATCTTTCTCAGGTAATTTTAAGTCTATAAAGTTGTCAAAGTATTTGCTTACTTCTTCGGCATTACCCGTTTTTAAGGCGTTAATAATGGCTGGTACATTATCGGCTGTTTTAAACGAAAACAGCACAAAACACAAGCTCATTAGGGCTAAAATCTTTTTCATTTTAATGATTTATGGTAGGTTTAAAGGCTAAAAACATGCCAAACTAACGCTTTAAAAATAGCGAATGAAATTGAATAATCAAATGTCTTAGTTTTATGCCCATGAGTAAGAAAGCAATTTTAATTATTATGGACGGTTGGGGCTTAGGAAAGTCAAAAACCGCAGATGCCATTCAAAACGCAAAAACGCCGTTTGTTAGTTCTTTATATTCAAAGTATCCGCACAGTACATTGGTTACTTGTGGCGAAGAAGTGGGCTTGCCCCAAGGCCAAATGGGCAATAGCGAGGTAGGGCACTTAAACCTTGGTGCTGGTAGAATAGTGTATCAAGAATTACAACGCATAAATGTGGCAATTCGCAATAAAACGTTTCACACCAACCCAACTTTGCTTGCAGCTATTAAGTATGCAAAACAAAATGGCAAACCCTTGCATTTATTAGGTTTGGTAAGCGATGGTGGTGTACACTCACACACATCGCATGTAAAAGCAATTGTAAACACTTGTAAAGAACAAGGCTTAACACAAGTGTATATTCATGCTTTTACCGATGGCCGTGATTGTGACCCCAAAAGTGGTTTGGGCTTTGTAAGTAATTTGCAAGAACATTTAAAAAATACTGTGGGCGAAATAGCTACTGTAACTGGTAGATATTATGCCATGGATAGAGATAAACGCTGGGAAAGAGTAAAGCTGGCTTACGATGCCTTGGTAAATGGCATTGGCCAAGCAAGCGATGATATACTTGCATCTATTGAAAACGCTTATGCAGTAGGTGTTACAGACGAATTTATAAAGCCAATTATTAACAGTAAAGTAAACGCAGATAAGGCAAAAATTAAGGCTGATGACGCTGTAATATGCTTTAACTTTAGAACAGACCGTTGCAGAGAAATTACCGAAGTGCTATCGCAGAAAGACTTTGCCGAGTTTGGTATGGCTAAGTTAAACTTGCACTATACCACCATGACTGACTACGACAAGACTTTTGAAAACGTTAACGTAATATTTGAAAACGATAACCTTAACAATACACTTGGTGAAGTATTGGCTGCCAATGGAAAGCAACAAATACGCATAGCAGAAACAGAAAAATACCCACACGTTACCTTCTTTTTTAGTGGTGGCAGAGAAGCCGTATTTGAAGGCGAAACACGCATAATGGCACAAAGCCCTAAAGTAGCTACTTACGACATGCAACCAGAAATGAGTGCTTACGAACTAGCTGATAAATTAGTACCAGAAATAGAAAAAGAATATGCCGATTTTATTTGCCTAAACTTTGCAAATGCAGATATGGTAGGCCATACAGGCGTATTTAGTGCCGTAATAAAAGCTGTAGAAGCCGTAGATGCTTGTGTAGCGAAAGTAGCAACTGCTGCCCTTGCGCATGGCTATACTGTATTTTTAACTGCCGACCATGGTAATGCCGATAATATGATAAACGAAGATGGCTCGCCAAATACGCAGCACAGTGTAAACTTGGTGCCATTGTTTGTATTGTCTAATACTTACAAAGGCAGCGTAAAATCTGGTAAGCTAGGCGATATTGCCCCAAGTATATTAACTATAATGGGCTTGCCTATACCTAAAGAAATGACTGGAAATATTCTTGTTGATTAATACTAAACACCATGAAAAAAGCACTCAAGTACATTGGTATTGTATTGCTAGTAATACTAGTAGTTATACAATTTATCCATCCAGCTAAAAACATTGCTGCCGCACCTGCCCAACACCAAATTAGTAAACTGTACACCGTACCAACAGATGTAGAACAAACGCTAATAAAAGCCTGTTACGACTGCCATAGTAATACTACCAAATACCCTTGGTATAGTAATGTACAGCCAATGGCTTGGTGGCTTAACAACCATATAAAAGATGGTAAGCAACACTTAAACTTTGATGAGTTTACCACCTATGGTATAGCTAGGCAGTATAAAAAGCTAGAAGAATGTATAGAGGAAACTAAAGAAGGCGAGATGCCTTTAGGAAGTTATACTTTGATACATAGGGATGCAGTATTAACAACATCAGAAAAGCTAGCCTTGGCTACTTGGTGCGAATTGGTGAGAGATAGCATAAAGGCAAAGTACCCTGCGGATAGCTTGGTGCTACCTAAAAGAAAGTAATTCAATTGCAATACTAAAAAAAGAGACTTACTCATAAATAAATGAACGCTTTTCAGATTTGTGATCCATAAGCCTTAATAAAAGCCCTATTCTAATCATTTAAAACAAACACATCTAAATTTTAAAGGCGTTTACTGCGTGTTGAACGCCGCATTATAAAAGGCAATTTAGCACCGTAGCAGCAAGCTGACAAACAATACAGGTTGCTGCTACGGTGCTTTTTTAAACGCATTGTTTTACAAATTTTCTACAAACAGAAACCCACAATGTGGCTATTTTTGGTTGTTTGCTGCCGATATAATTGTGGGTGCATAAATTTTTTCTACTGCGAGCCAATGGTTGCCAAGCTTTTAAAAATCAAACAAAAAAATAGAAAATTGTTTATGCACCCAGCAACTATGGCTAGTTTTACGTTCTCAATTTTTTCGCTTGATTACCATTATTTATGAAGATGTAGATATTGCCGTAGTGCATAAACCAACTGGTTTAGCATCGCAGGCAACCGCTTTTGGCAACAACAGTATTAGCAGTACATTACCCGAAACTTGGCAGCCTGTACACAGGCTAGATCAACGTGTGAGTGGGCTGGTTTTATTAGCCAAAAACACAGAAAGTTTTACAGTATTAAGCAAAGCATTTGCCAATAGGCAAGTAAACAAAAAATACCGTGCTGTTGTGGCTAACCAACCACTGCAAGCAAGTGCTACGCTAATACATTGGTTATTAAAAAATGGTAAACAGCAGAAGGTAAAAGCCTTTAGTAAGGCGGTGGCACATAGTGTAGAAGCCCAGTTAAGTTATGTATTGGTTCTGTCGTCTTTAAAATATCATTTGTTAGATATTACCTTAGTTACAGGGCGCTTTCATCAAATAAGAGCGCAACTAGCTGCTATAAATTGCGCTATTGTGGGCGATGTAAAATATGGCTATAAACGTACCACACCCGATGGCAGTATTTTCTTGCAGTCTTACTATTTAGCGTTTAAACATCCTGCTACCAAAGCACCTTTACATTTTGAAATAAACATGCCTGAATTGTGGCATAAATATGGGCTATAAATACTGGTTGATAATGCCGTTGATAAAACCTGTGGCTTGTATTTCTTTAAATGCAGCATACAGTTTTTTATCTTGTTTGGAAGCTTCTGCTATTGTAAGTTTTAAAGCTTGGTAAGCATTTCTATCGGCCTCATTATTTCTAAGATGGTCTCTAAAAGTGAGGTGTTTTTGTAACGCTTTGCTATTACTGCTGCAAACGTACAAGTGGTGTAATGTGGTATCTAAAATAGGGTGGTGGGCTAATAGTTTTCTTTTAAACACTTCTCTATCTGCAATACCTTGATTGCCATTGTGGTAATAGCCAATACTTGCTAGTTTGCTTTTGATATTACTAAAGTTACAAGTGGCTTCATTGAATACAATATCGATGTCAATAATGGGTTTAGCAGCTAGCAAAGGTATGGCTGTACTGCCTACATGTTCTATTATAATTGGTAAAGGTTGTAAGGCATTATCGAGTGCCGTTTTAATGGCGTTAAAATGCATTGCCCATTCTGTATTGTAAGGTTGTAGTAACAAAGCTGAGAGATAGATTTACAATTTGCTTACAATAGCACCGAGTTCTTTAACCATATCGCCATCTTTACCGTATTCAACTACACGGCCTATTTCTTTACCTGCCTTTAATACAATAAAGGTGGGCACATTGGCAATGTTGTAGGTGGTATGTAAATTATTAAACGTGGTTTTCTGCCTATCTACCGCCACTAGTGTAATGCTACTTTCAGGATAGCCACTTTTATCTACCAATTTATAAAACTTAGGTAGTAAATTTTGTGTGTCTTCGCACCAGGTACCGCCAAATACAATCATGGTAAAGTCTGCTTTATGTTGCCGAAAAGCCGCAACAGCAGCGGCATCTGGCTGGCCATACTGCATGTTTTCTTTAAACCAAGCAAAGGCTGTATCGCTTTCTACTTGGCTACGGTTAATAATACCTTTTAGCATTTTTTTGCCTTGATAGTTAAGTACTTGATACTTGGTAGCAGCTTTTTTGCTAGCACCACATGCTGTTAATACTACAATGGCGGTAAAGGCGATGATGATTGTTTTCATGCGTTGTTTGCTTGTATTAGGTGCCAAGATTGGCTTTTAACTCTAGTAAAAATGAACGAAACTTGGTTAATGATTGTGTAACCTTGAAATTAGTATCGGCGGCTAGCTTATTGTTTTTTAAGTAAGCTTTTGCACCTTCAATACTAAACTTACGTTGCCTAATAAGGTGGTAAATTAACTCAAGGTTTTTAATATCGGCTACTCTAAAAAGTCGATCACCTTTTTTGGTTTTGCGTGGTTGTAGTATGTCAAATTCATTTTCCCAAAAGCGTATTTGCGATACGTTTACATTAAACCAACCTGCTACTTCTGTAATACCATAATACAACTTTTGGTTTAGTATGTCATCGTCTGGTATATTGGTAAGGTCTGCACTAGCTTCTAGGTCTTTATGCGATTTTCTGCCACGCTTATGCAGGTTAGATACATATTCTGGCTCTGCACGTTTTGCAGGTATAGGCGTTGCAATCATGGGTGTTGTGTTAGTTACCAAGGCTTCTTCTACTGAACCAATGCTAACAGTTTCTATTATTAGCGGTTTAGGTGTAAGGCCAATAGCTGGTACTAACTCTTTTTTAGGCTGTGGCGTGGCTTTTATTTTTACCCTTATGTTATTGTCGGTATATACAAATGGCTGTGGTGTGGGTTCTGTAGCAGGTGTTTTTGCAGGTACTACAATTTCGGTAATAGGCTCTACGGTTTCTATGGCAAATGCTGCCAATTTTGCCGCATTATTGCTAGTTGTAGCTGCATCTACAATAGGTGTTGTATTGGTAGATGATGGTGTAATATCGTTGTTAAACACAGCCTCAAATAATGGCTGTTGCACCAATTTAAACTTCTCTTTTTTAGAAGTTTCTACCACTATAGGATTGCCAAATAAATCTAATTGTTCTAGTGCCATCTGTGTAAAAGTACAACAGAACTTGGTGCTATATAGCTTGCAAAAATACTTGGTGGAAAAGATGGGAATTACTGTTTTTGGCAAATTGAAAACCTGTTTTAAATGCAGCCATCTAGTTGCGTATTTTAACTACGGCTAAACAATTTGCAGCCAAATAAGGCTTATTGGTTGCATCAATGTTTTTGTGCTGAAAGCCAATGATTGCTAATCTTTTAAAGGTTGGCAATCATTTAAAAATAAAGCAAAAAATGGAAAATTGTTTAGGCACCCGTCTTATTCATACATTTACCTTGTATGCAAACAACTAAATTGAAGCAACTGCTTATTTTAATGGCAATAATTGTGTTTTCTACACCAATATTTGCCAATGTTTATTATGTAGCTACCAATGGCAATAATGCTAATAATGGCACTATTTCACAACCTTTTGCTACCATACAGCAAGCGCAAAATGTAGTAAATGCAGGCGATACCGTTTATGTGCGTGGCGGTAAATACATTATGCAAAACGAAATGGTGGCAAAGCAAGAAAGACTGTGGTTGTATATAACAGCACTTACCAAAAGTGGCGCACCTAATAAACGCATCAACTATTGGGCTTATCCTAACGAACAACCTGTATTTGATTGTAGTGCTATTACATCATCAGACTATCGTGTAATTGCATTTTTTGTGTCAGGCTCGTGGCTACATATAAAAGGGCTAGAAGTAGTTGGTGTGCAAGTAGGCATTAAAACACATACACAGTCTGAGTGTTTTGAAAACCAAGGCAACAATAATATTTACGAAGGCTTAAGTATGCACGATGGTATGGCTATTGGCATTTACTTAATTGCGGGTGCCAACAATTTGTTTTTAAACTGCGATGCTTATAACAACTGGGATTTTTATTCGGAAAATGGCAGAGGCGGCAATACAGATGGTTTTGGCTGCCATCCTAAAAAAGGTAATGTAGGCAATGTGTTTAGAGGCTGCCGTGCATGGTTTAATAGCGATGATGGTTTTGACTTAATTAACGCACACGAGTCTGTAACGTTTGACCATTGCTGGGCTATGTACAATGGCTTTAGCAGCAACTTTAATAGCCAAGGCGATGGCAATGGTTTTAAAGCAGGAGGCTACGGTAAAACACCGGTAGATAAATTGCCAAATCCAATACCATCGCATGTAATACAGTTTTGCCTAGCGGTGCGTAACAAGGCCAATGGCTTTTATGCAAATCACCATATTGTAGGTAATAAGTGGTACAATAATTCGGCCTACGGCAATGCCGTAAACTTTAATATGCTAAGTAGGCTACCCAATAATGTTACCGATGTAGATGGTTATGGCCATTTGCTACGCAATAATATGGGCTACAATGGCCGTAAAGAAACCGATAGAATAGATACGGCTAAATGCGACCTTGCCAATAACTATTTTACCTTACCGGTTACGGTGCGTAAAAATGATTTTGTAAGCCTTAACGAACAAGAATTACTACAGCCACGCCAAGCAGATGGTAGCTTGCCTGCCATACAGTTTATACATTTAACTCCTAAAAGTGGCTTGGTAGATAAAGGCGTAAATATTGGCTTTAGCTTTTTAGGTAAAGCACCAGATTTAGGAGCGTTTGAGTGCCAATAACTAATGCTTTTCTTTTTGCAAAATTTCAAAGTTTCGGCTTACGCTATTGCCTTGTTCATCTATAATGGTAATAAGGTGTGGGCCAGGTTTTGGGTTAAGCGATAACTGATGAAACTGTAGTGTAGTACCTACAAATGCATCATCCAAATGCCAAAACAATTTGCTGCCTTTGCTGCGATGTGTGGCTGTAAAAATGGTATTACCTTTTATGCCACTTGCTTCTATAGGTACATAAATTTTTGCACTTTCTTCTGGGTATATAATATCTAAAACCCTTGCTACATCTGCATTACAGCCTGTTTTAAAATTGGGCAAAGGTTTGTATTCAGGATGTTTTTGTTGGTAATAATATTCAATAGTTGGTGGCAATACAAACCATGATGTGTGTAACATTTCAGCAGGGCTAACGCAATTATCTGTTACACGATAGGTAGAGGTTTTATCTAAATTAATACGCTTGCAGTAAGGGCAAATAGGAGCGTTTTTAGCTGAAGTGCTTACCATTACTGTATCGGTAGCACCACAATCTATAGAGGCTTTAAAGCCAGATTGCTTACAAACATTAATATAGTTAAAGCCACTTGTAGGCGCATTAAACCAAGCACTTTTGGGTAGTAATCTAAAAATATCAAACAAAATAGGGCCTGCGGTATTAATGCCTGTTAAGTTTGGCCTACCTACACCACTAGTATTGCCTACCCATACTAATACACAATATTTAGGTGTAAGGCCAATAGCCCAACCATCTCTAAAACCAAAGCTAGTACCAGTTTTCCATGCAATACGCTGTGCAGAAGAAAATAAATTCCACAAGCCTTCTTCACCGGGGCGCATCACTTCATTCATGGCATTAAAGGTGTGCCAAATAGCGGTGTAATCGAATAGTTGACCGTCAACGGTAGACGGTAGACCATCGTCCGTCGACTTAAAATACCTAGGCATCATCCAATCTTTAGCGTTCCATTTACCATTGTTTTGCTGTTGATGGTTGTATAAACGAGCCATGCTGCTATACACACCTGCTAACTCAAACGGCGAAATTTCGCAGCCGCCTAATATTAAACTCATGCCATAAAAATCAGCAGGTTTGCTAAGTGTGGTAATGCCAGATTGCTTTAGTACATTGTAAAAGCGTTGGTATTTGTACATCTGTAATAAACGTACCGCAGGTATGTTTAAACTTCTGCTCAATGCTTTATTTGCAGGCACAGCACCATCGTAGCCAAGGTCAAAATTTTCTGGTGTATAGCCACCTATTTGTGTAGGAATATCTGGTATTAATTGTTTTGGTAAAATAGCACCTTCGGTAAGCAAACTCGCATATAGCAAGGGTTTTAGCGTACTGCCTGGGCTACGTACAGCACTTAACACATCTACATGGCTTTCTATTTCTGAGTTAGCTGGTTCGTACACATTGCCAATATAGGCTTTAACATTGCCTGTTTCAATGTCAACCACCAAAGCGGCTACATTGTTTATTTGATTGCCCTTTAGCTGCTGGTGGTGTTGTAAAATAATACGGTTTACCTGGGCTTGTAAATTGCCATCAATGGTAGTTTGAATGTTAGTAGCAATTGGCAATTTTTTATTAATGGTAGCATAGTTTCTTTTAAATCTATCTAACAAATGCGGCGCTAGTTGAGGCAATGCTTTTGGTTCGCTAGGTAGTGGTTCTAGCTTTGCCAAATTAGCTGTTGTAGCAGCAATGGTTTTGTTGGCAACCAACTTGTCTAACAGGTCATTGCGCTTACGTAAAAGCGTGTTGCGGTTTTTACCAGGATGTACTAATGCAGGCGCATTTGGCAATACTGCCAGTGCAGCCATTTCGCCCCAAGTTAATTGATTGGCATCTCTACCATAGTAACGCCAAGCTGCCGCATCGAGGCCTACCACATTGCTACCAAAAGGTGCATTGCTAGCGTATAGCGCCATGATAGATTTTTTCTTGTAACTACATTCAAGCCGAACGGCTGCAATTATTTCTGTGAGTTTATTCCACAAGCTACGCTTGGTATGTAGCTTATATAAGCGCACTACTTGCATGGTAACAGTACTGCCACCGCTCACTGTTTTTTTGTTTCTACTGTTTTGCCAAATGGCTCTACACATGGCAATAGGATCTACCCCAGGATGATAATAAAAACGTTTGTCCTCGAAAGTGCTAATGCACTTGCTAAATTTTTCAGGCACTTGCTGGTTGTAAGGAAAACGCCACTGACCATCTGCTGCAATACTTGCGTTGAGTAAATTACCATTGGCATCGGTAATTACAAAAGAGGTGGGTGCATTAAATAGTTGCGATGGTAGTGAGAGATAAAACCATAGTAATAGAACTATCAAAAGGCTTGATGTTATCTTCTTTTTTAAAGACCATTTTTTGATATTTTGGATAACGTTGCGAACCATTTATCTAGTGTTTCAAAAAGATACTTTTGGTTATAATCTACTTCAAATTTTTTGTAGCATTTCTATGTACTCTTTGTGAAAAGTTTTTTTATGATGGTGTTTCTCTTGGTTTTGTATGAAATTAATCACATTTTTTAATTCACTTTTAGAATACGAAAATGCGCCATAGCCTAGTTGCCACTCAAATTTAAAAATTCTCCACAATTTTAAACGGCGTAACTAATGTAACATTCATTTGCTTCATACGGGCAAAACGCTCTTCTGTGTTGTTAGAGAGTGTCCATTCGTGATGTGTTTCGGCAATCATTTTTTTAGCGTCAACTGTTATTCCCTTCCATTCAAAATTTACTTTCACAGAAATTGTACTATCTTGATTGTTTACTATTTCTAAATTTTTATAACTGTGTGTACTTGTTTTTAGCTTTGAAGAAGAAGACTCTAACCAAGTTTTAAATGCCGCAAAATCACTAATATTTTCACCAGAACTTAGGTGAAGTATAAAATTTTCATCCAACAGTTCTTTAAATTTTTCAACATTGGGGCGTTCCATTAGGTATAGCCAATAGTGCATAAAAGATTTTGCTCTGTTTTCTGTATAACCTTCTTCAAACTTAAAATCATCCACAATTCCTGTGGGTTGCAGTTTTAGCATTTTAAAAACCGGCAAGTTATTTTCTCTTTGTTGCAAAAGCGTTGAGTAATGCAAATTGTAGCTATATTTACTATCATCTGGTCTTATGTTTTGATATAAAATATCTGCTTCTAAAGATATATTGCCATCATCAAGCAATTTAATTTCTGTTTTTTGAACATGATGGGCGTTGCGCCATCCTGTAAAAACCCTTAATCTATCTTCCAATCCTTCTTTGCCTTTTGTTGTTCCGTTCTGCGAAATAATTTCTACATCATCACTTAAAATGTCTTTTTGATTAGCAATAGTGTTTTGCGTAAATGGTATTTCGTAAACTTGGTACCAACGATGATATTGTGCTAATACTAAGTGTGTAATTTGTTGAATTTCAAATAAAGTTTCCATGTATATTCTATTTTTGTTTTTAATGATTATGTTGCTTTTACAATTACCGCTAACTAAAAAGTATTACCGTAGATGAGATATTTGATGCTATGCCTGCCCACAACGGAAATAGAATAATAACTAAAAAGCACAATTTAACAACTAACTGCCAAGCAGAATTATGTTAAGTACCCTTTGCCAGCAATACATTTGTTAGTGGCCGTGTACTTATTTTTGCAGAAGCCCACTTAAAAAAACTCCAGTTATTGCCTTCGCTTAAATTGTATATGTATAGGTAATTTTATATTTATTGTGTCTTTGTTTATAAATATTTAGCCCATCCTATCAACACCAAAAATTCTAGGTAGCCGTATTCTTCATTAAGAATAAAAATTATAAAAAGCACCTTTTAAACCCATTAGAACTTTAGCCAACAAAATTGTATCAAGTAAAAATTTGTATGTTGAAGAAGATATACTATATATAACAAGTCTTATACGAAAGCAATACCAAATTTTGATTTTGCTTATTGATTTTCTGTAAACTTAGTAACCACTTCTAATACGTTTTTTGAATTACCTGTAAATAAATTATCAATTGTTCTTATATTTTAGTTTATTATTTATAATCACATATTTGAATTATACAATTGCCAAGATGCTTGAACCTGCGGTTACATTCTAACTAACGCTTTTCTATTTTATTACAAATCAATTAGTTCAAAATAGAAACTATTTATTATAAACTGATAATTTGCTAATTGTTTTTGTACTTTTTTTTAAATGGCTATTTTTCTTATTTCATTCAAATATAAGTATTCTTTTTGATTATAGTAAAATATATTTTTTCACAAGCATATTAAAAACAATTACACTTAGTTTTCTTGCTGTTGCGCTTATAACAGAAACGTTTTCTTGCAGTTAAAATTTTCCCCAAAACTGCAGTATGTACCTGCCGCAGGTAGTAATGTTTAAAATTGGTGAATGAACTGTAGTGTTATGCGTCACCCTACGAAATTCGAGAGAAGTAAAAGCAGTTCTTTAATTAGGTGACGATTAGCGAGATAAAATTTAACTTCGCAAAAAACTAAATAAGGTAGATGAATATTTTTCAAAGCCTTGAAGCATTTGTTACAAAGACTTTCAAGACAACATTAGAAATATTTTTAGAAGCATTACGAATAAGTCCAAATGCACAAGGATATGTATATGGTTCAATAACAGAATTATTATTAAAACAGCATTTGGAAGGTTTAGGCTATGAAGTAAAAAGAATAAAAGAAAAATGGGAAGGTAAAAAGCACGCCAATCATCACGGGGATTTGTATTTCAAAAAAAATGGAACAGAGGATTGGTTTGTATTGGAATCAAAAGGAGTAAAATCAAACACAGAAGATTGGAATAAATTATACAATCTTCCAAGATTAAAAAAGATGCTTTTTGATTACAACGAAGTAATTCATTGGCTTGACAGGGAACATGAAATTGAACCACAAATTGACGAGTGGATTGCAGCTAATTTACCTGACCTTCTCAATGCTCCAACTCTTTATACCTATGAAGAAATACACGACTATTTGAACAATCCTCCAAAAAAGGAGACGGCAAAGATGGTTGCAATGCAAGCATTAGCTGCATACTCAAGAGAAGAGATTGATACAATGATTAAAGACAGGTTGCGGTATGTTATGTCAAAAGTTATGGTACTTGACACTCACTTTGTTTCGGGAACATCAGGTGCAAGTGAACGAATACAGGCAACTCCAAGAAAAGATGAATTCAACTTAATTTCAATAAATATTGTACTACGTTATAATGAACATAAATTTCTTTTTGCAAATCCGAAACAATTAGATTCATCAGGGAAAGATGCGAACCATTTACAACAAAACTATATTATGGGTTTTGTTTTCACTCAACCTGATGGCAGTTTGGAATTAGATTTAACAGACGAATGGTATGACAGTTTTAATGATGTCTGCGAAACCCTTGCCCATGCTGATGCCGTTGCAAATGATGAGATGCAAATTGACAATAGGAATGTAATTGTTGAAGATAAATGATTTTATTTACACAAATGTGTAAAATATGAGTTCTCTATTTGACCTCCAGCTAACAAAAGAGGATAATCTTCTAAAAAAATTTGAAGAAATCCATGATTACATCTACGCTAATGATGGATTATCTCCCCAACAAATTTTAGAAGAGTTTGTCAAAATTTTGTTTATCAAAATTTTTGACGAAAACGAAAGTCTTAATCAATTTACAATTTCAACAGAAGAATGGAATGAAGTGAAAACTGGCAAAGCCGTTCATTCGATAACTGAACGTATATCTTCCCTATTTGAACAAACCAAGCAAGCATACAAAGATATTTTTGATAATGACGACCGTATAAGAATTAGCCCAATTGCTTTGGGTTTTACAATTAATAAACTACAAAGCATTTCACTTCTTAATTCATCACAAGATGCTAAAGGATTAGCCTTTCAAAAATTCCTTTCTCATCATGAAAAAGATGGCAGAGGACAGTTTTTCACACCCGAACCAGTAATAGATTTTTGTGTTGCTATGATGCAGCCTAAACCCAACGAAACAATTATTGACCCAGCCTGTGGAAGTGGCGGTTTTTTAATGTCTGCATTAAAATATTTACAAAATAACTATGCTAAACTTGATACGAAAAAAGTAGTGTCAAAAAATCTTTTTGGTTTGGACATCAATAAAAGCATTGCTCGAATTGCTAAAATGAAATTGCTTTTAGAGGCTAATGGTAAAACCAATGTACTTTGTACAAACTCATTAGAAGATTTAGACAGCATAAAACTATCATTATCTCATTCAGGCGGTTTTGATTTAATTTTAGCAAACCCTCCATTTGGCGCTAAAATAACAAATACAGCAACGCTTTCGAAATATGACCTGGGATATAAATGGACAAACCATAACAAAGAATATTATAAAACAAAGTCGGTCTATCCAAATCAAAACGCTGAAATCTTATTCATTGAACGCTGCTTGCAACTCTTAAATGAAGGTGGAAGAATGGGAATTGTTTTACCTAATGGGAATTTTGAAAACCCTTCATTAGAATATTTACGCTATTACATTAAATTAAAAGCCAAAATTTTAGCAATAGTAAATCTTCCGCAAGAAACTTTTATTCCTTTTGGAACAGGTGTAAAAACTTCACTCCTTTTTTTAGAAAAGGATACGCCTAATACAATAAGACAGTACCCCATTTTCTTTGGTAGAGTGAGAAAGTTGGGCTATCAAGGCAATAAAAATGGTACACCTTTATACCAAAAAGATAAATACGGACAAGTAATAAAGGACTCAAATAAACAGCCGATTTTAGATGAAGATTTTAGTGTAATTGTTGAGGCTTACAAAGAGTTTCAGAAAGGGCAAATAATTGAAAATGAAAATTACTTTTCACTCAGTTATGAAGAATTGAATGGCAGGTTTGATTTTGACTTTTATTCCCCAGAAAACCGAAAAATGTTTTCCAATTTAGATAGTGGTAAAACGGTACGTTTAGGAGACATTTGCGACATTATAAAAATTAAAAGCAGAAAACTTAAAGACCAAAACTTGACTGTTGAATACGTTGAGCTGTCAGACATTAATACACATTCATACGAAATAATAAATTCAACAACTTACCAAGTTCACGAACTCCCAAGTAGAGCATGTTATGAAATTCAAGAGGGCGACATTATAACTGCAATTGCAGGGAATTCAGTCGGTACAAGGAAACATGCCACGGCATTAGTTACAAAAGAATTTGAAGGTAGTATTTGTACGAATGGCTTTAGAGTTTTACGAAACTTTAAAATTGACAGCTACTTTTTATTATTCTTTCTTAAATCAGAAGTGTTTTTAAAGCAAATGTTTATGTATCGTACAGGTGCGGCAATTCCAAATGTTTCAGACATTGATTTAGCAAATACTTTAATTAATATTCCAAGCGACAAGACGATGAAAGAAATTAGTAAAAAAATGAAAAGGGCATTTGAACTTAGACAAGAATCAAGAAATCAAATTGAAAGTATCAATCTTGAACTTGTTTAAAAGATGTAATTGCGACACACTTTGCTTTTTTGGACACAGAACACAACTTGACAGACCGAGAAGAAGGGCGAACGCATAACATGGGGTTTGCTAAAATGGGGGTGGACGGAAGCCGTGTTTCAACTTTTTGTTTTTCAATTTGGCTTCAGTTAGCCGGGCGGACTCAATTCTTTCACCCACTTCGGCAAGCCCTGTTCAAAAGAAGATAAGAATGGCAATAATTTCAGAATCTGCGAAAGAGGCTTTTTGGTTACGATGCCTAATTTCATTGCTTTCTAGCCGGTATTGTTACATACAATCTACAAATGAGAAATACAAAAACCATAGGCAGTTACAATAATTTCTCTAATTTTACCCTTGCCAAAAAGGTGACGGATAGTTTATAAAGTAGTGGTACAATTAATAGACAATAACCACCCCTTTTTTGTTGTTTCTTAAACCAAACTCACATTATAGTTAAAATTATGCAAGTAGTATTATCGCCAAAAAAATACATTCAAACAAAAGCAAGATCGTTACCAATATATAAATGTATAATTAATAAAGGTTGGAAAGTTAGCAAGCTAGCAAATATTAATATATTACGTAGGCATGTAAATGGCAAAGTGACCGCAGGTGTCTATTTAATAGATTTGCTATGCCTAGGTATTAAAGACACCTTTTATTTCTTTAATGTACATGAATCTGAAGTGCTAGAACGCTACGGAAATTTTATGCATGATTTTGAAGAAATAGACTACAATCTTGCCCATAACATTATTTATGCAGGTCACGATTTTGCACAAGAGTTTAATATTGAACCACATCCAGATTTTGAAATTTCTAAATTTATTTTAGAAGAAGACAATGATGCTATACCATTAATTGATATTACAGTTGGTGATCAAGACGGCAACCCTCATTTATTTGTTGAAAATGCTAATCAATACAGAGATGCCCTTGTAAAATTGGAGAAGTATGCTGGCGAAGGCAATTATGCGTACACTGTTTTAAACGAAAGCAATTCGATAGATGAAGATGAATATGAAGATGAAAATGAAGATGAAGATGAAGATGAAAATGATAATTTTATTAGCGATTATGCCATAGGCGAAATTGACCACAAAATAGCTAGAGGCATAAGGTTTAAGCATTTGCCAGTTGATGGACAATTTGAAAATCGTACTTATATAGAACAGTGTTATATAATGCTTGAATTGCAATTGAGACTATTGCGCTTGATAAAACCAGATTATGCTGCATTAGCCGAGGAATTTGGTGAGTTGAATTATGATTTAATTGATAATGCAATAGACAAACCACAAACTGTTAATGATGAAGCCTACTTTGTATTTGAAAAAAAATGGTCAGAAGCGCAAGTATATTTTAGTACGGATGTAAATTTTTCGGATGAAGCAGATGAAGCAAAAGTGGATCCATATTTTAATAAGTTGCTTGCAAAATATAGTGATAATGTACAAATTGTTAGCGGTATTTTCGAAAATATAAATGCAACTGAAAAACCAAAACTTTATACAGAAGTTAAAACTTTATTACAGCAACAATCTGATAAACATCCCTTAGCATTACTGTCAATAGTAGCACATGAATTATTTGAAAATGAGGAAGATGTTGCAAAATACAAGTATGTGTACGAGGCAGAAAGCATTACTCACTTGTTTCCTCAAACAGTAGCATTTACGCTTGTAGAACTCAATTACTTTTTTCTAATTAAACTACAGCACCATCTTAACAATAAGGAAATGAAGCAGGTTGTTTATTACTATGAGTTATTATGCGATATTGGTATTGAATCAATCATACTTATAGATGCAGTACCCACTATTAATCGTGAACTTAAAGCGCTTGATATTTAATTTAAAAAAATAAATAGTAAAAATTAAAATATTTCAAGTGTCTTAAAGTATGCCATCTTATTACCTTGAAATGCCACAAGCAAATATTGCGAATGATTATTTTTTGAGACGTTTTTATTTTATCTCACAAAAAATTTAATAAAACCGTATTGTTGTAGTGAAACAAAAAAGCCTTTCAGTTTTTACGCTGAAAGGCTTGATTTTGTTGTGGTGTGAGCCGGGATCGAACCGGCGACACAAGGATTTTCAGTCCTTTGCTCTACCGACTGAGCTACCGCACCATCCGTAAAGGGCTGCAAATATAATAGCTAGTTTGCAATTTGAGAAATAATTTGATAGTTTTTTTAAAGAAATCTTAAAATAATTTTTATTAGATTAGAGAAACTACTTCATTTAGCTTTTGGCTAATGGCCTTCCACAGTAATTGTTGCTTTTGAAAAGGCTAAAATAGCCGCTTTGGTAGCCGCTTGCCATTTAGCCGCATGATTGCCACATAGTTCAGCTACCATTTTTAAGGTTAGTGTGCCGTGGTGGTTACCATCTACCCCAATATAACCTTCTAAAAAGTATTTTAAGGTACTTATTTGTTGAGGGTGGCTAATGCCAATAATCTCCAAACCCAAAAACATATTGAGACGTGGCTAGAACTCACAGTTTTTTGGTGTTCTTGCAAAAGGTATTACGTCTCTAATGTTTGTCATACCGGTTACAAATAATACCATACGCTCAAAGCCAAGCCCAAAGCCAGCATGTGGTACGCTACCAAACCTACGTGTATCTAAGTACCAGCTCATTTCTTCGGCAGGTATGTGCATGTTTGCCATACGAGCTTCTAATTTTTCTAAGCGCTCTTCTCTTTGGCTACCGCCTACAATTTCACCAATGCCAGGTGCTAAAATATCCATAGCTGCAACGGTTTGTTTACCTTGTTCGCAACCATCATTTAAGCGCATGTAAAATGCTTTAATGGCAGCCGGATAATTGGTAACAATTACTGGTTTTTTAAAGTGTTTTTCTACCAAGTAGCGTTCATGTTCACTTTGCATATCAATACCCCAAGATACATCGTACTTAAACTTTTTCTTTTTGTAATGAGGCGAATTTAACAAAACTTCAATGGCTTGGGTATAAGTAATGCGTTCAAATTTATTATCGGTTACAAAGCGTAATTTTTCTAGCAAACCAAACTCTTGACGCTCTGCTTGCGGCTTTTGTTGTTCTTCTTCTGCTAGGCGTTGATCTAAAAACGCAAGGTCTTCCAAATTGTTGTCTATTACGTACTTAATTAAGTATTGGATAAAGTCTTCAGCCAAATCCATATTGTCTTCTAGGTCGTTAAAGGCAACTTCTGGTTCAATCATCCAAAACTCTGCAAGGTGACGAGCCGTGTTGCTATTTTCGGCTCTAAACGTTGGGCCAAATGTGTAAACATCGCTAAAAGCCATAGCACCCAATTCGCCTTCAAGCTGGCCACTTACGGTAAGGTTGGTGCTTTTGCCAAAAAAATCTTCGCCATAGTTAATGCTGCCATCTTCATTTTTAGGTGCGCTGCCATCCATTGGTAAGGTGGTTACTCTAAACATTTCGCCTGCACCTTCGGCATCGCTAGCGGTAATAATTGGTGTGTGTAAATACACAAAACCACGATTATTAAAAAACTGATGCACCGCAAATGCCAATGCGTGACGCACACGAAAAATGGCGCCAAACGTATTGGTTCTAAAACGTAAATGTGCTTTTTCACGTAAAAACTCAAGGCTATGTTTTTTAGGTTGTAGAGGATATTTTTCAGCATCGCTATCGCCTAAAATTTCTAAAGTGGTTGCTTTAACTTCTACCGATTGACCCTTGCCTAAGCTTGCTACCACCGTGCCTATTACTTTAATAGAAGTGCCTGTGGTTAAGCGTTTCAGCGTTTCATCGTCTACTAAACCTAGTGCTATTACTATTTGTAAATTATTATTGGTACTACCATCGTTTAGGGCTATAAACTGGTTGTTTCTAAACGTGCGAACCCAACCCATTACAATCACTTCGTAACCTGTTTGCTCACTTGCAAGTAGTGCTTTAATTTTTGTTCTGTTGTTAAACATGGCTTTTTGTTTTGGTAACCGGCAGTAGAAACGCATTGCAATGTGTTGCTACTGCATCGGCTAGATACATTATTGGGCTTTACCCACCTTAAAAAGGATTGCGAAGATAAAGTTTTGATGCTTTAGTAATGATGCGCAATTTTTTGAGTGTGTAGCCCTATTTAATAGTGTTTGATGGCTGCTTTTAAGGTTGTGATTTTTTGTGACTTGGTGTATGTATTTTGCCTTAGTATTGCTGTTATAGGCTTGCTGTTGAAACAACTTTGCTTTGGTAATAACGTTATGTGGCAACTATTAAAGCAACAGCAATTTTACATGGGTGATACATAAGTAGTGTTAAACCCACAATGCCTTAGTAATGGCATTACACCAATACGGTTTAAACAATAATGTTTTGGTAAGGATGTTTTTTATGTGATTGCTTAAATAGTCATTGCTTTGGAAAAAGCTACATAGGGTTACTATTGTTGCAGTGTGCTATGCGTAGCCGAATAAAGCACTACAGTTGGTAACCTACGAAATACATTTTGCGTTATGCGGTTAATGTAGTTTAAACACCTTATTCTGCTGGTATTGCTTAAAAGCGGCGGCTTCTTTATCGTGTGTGTTTAACCATATTTGGTAAGCAGATGGGCTTGCGGCAACGCCAAATAACCATTGGTTGTAGGCATCAAACATACCTTCGCGTATTAAATATTGGTGGTGGTTAAATAGTTGATAGGGTTGTTTTTCATCGGTTTTATTGTAAAACCAGTCTAGTACAAAACGTGTTCTAATGGCTGTAATATTTTCTGGTGTTACACCCGTGCTAGTAATGGCTTTGGTTTTTGCTAGGTTTTGGTAAATGCTACGCTCAAAAACTGTGAGGTTCAAATCTGTGCTTAGGGTTTCTACATCGTATTCGGTGTACATTTTTTTGTAGCCGTCAAGCAATAAACTTTTAATTTCTGCGGTGCGTTGTGTAAAGCTTTCTAGGTTAATAAATATTTCGCCGTACAATAATTGCCACAGTAAGTTTTTGTTAAATCGGTCAAAATACATAATGGCGTTGTAGTAATTATTGGCATAGTTTGGGTCTTTAACAATACCTGTTTGCCAAGCTTGTATGGCTATTGGTAAGTTGCCATCAAGGGCAAGCAATTCGCCATATTCGTTGTACAAAACACCACTGTTAGGAAACTTGGCTAAAGCCGTTTGGTACAGTTTGGCGCAGCTTGTGTAGTTTTTACTGCCTTTATATGCAATGCCTAGCACTTGAAAAGATTGTACATCTGCATCGGGCTTTTCGGTTAAGTATATGCCAATGCTAATTGCTTTTGGGTATTCTCTTTTAAGGCAATTGAGGTAAGCAAAATCTTTTAGTACATCTACATTATCTGGCTCTTGCTTTAGTAGATTGTTGAAAATTAAAGTGGCATTGTCATAATCGCCTTGCTGCATAAAATTTTTGGCAGTTTGATACATGTCTTTAGTTGTGGGCTGTTGTGCCGCAGCCTGAGACAAACTACCAATAACCAATGCAATAATGACAAAATGCTTCATAAGGGTGTTTTAACATAAACCCGTCAGGTTTGGGAAAACTTGACGGTTTTTAAAAAATTAGTAAATAAGATGCGTTAATAAACCATCTCGTAATTTAGGTTCAAACCAGGTGCTTTTTGGTGGCATTACGTTGCCACTGTCTGCAATATCAAACAATTGCTCAATAGTTACAGCATATAGGCTAAATGCTACGGCCATATCGCCATTGTCTACACGTTTTTCAAGCTCTTGCAGGCCACGAATACCGCCTACAAAATCGATGCGTGTATCGGTGCGAGGATCGTTGATGTTTAATATTTTGCTTAGTAAATTGTCTTGTAAAATAGTTACATCAAGTATGCCAATAGGGTCGGTAGTGTAAGTACCTTCTTTGGCTACTAATTTGTACCAAGTACCGCCAAGGTACATACCAAACTCGTGTAAAGTGGCTGGTTTAAAAGCGTCTTTAGCCAATTTGCTTACAGTAAAACTTTGTTCTACGGCGGCTATAAATTGGGCTTGGGAAAGGCCGTTTAAATCTTTAGCCATTCGGTTGTAATCCATAATGTACAACTGATTTGAGGGAAACAAAGTGGTTAAGAAATAATTGCTTTCTGGTGTAGCTGCTTGGGCTAATGCTTTACGTACTTTAGCTGCCGAGGCTGCTCGGTGGTGGCCATCGGCAATGTAAGTGCATGGCACTTGCGCTGCAAATAAATTGGTAATGGTTTTGCAAGTCTCATCATCGCACACAATCCAAATAGTGTGTTTAATATTATCGTCAGCTACAAAATTGTATTGTGGGCTTTTGGTAGTTTTCCAATTATCAATCAACGAATCTATATCAGCATTATTTCTGTAGGCTAAAAACACATTGCCCGTTTGTGCGCCTGTGGTTGTAATGTGGTTAATGCGGTCTTGTTCTTTTTCTGGTCTTGTAAATTCGTGTTTTTTAATGATGTTTTTTTCGTAATCATCAACACTGCTTACGCATACCAAACCTGTTTGGCTACGGTTGTTCATAATAAGTTGATAAATGTAGTAACACGCTTTATCTTCTGTAAATAAAATAGCACGTTGTATAAAGGCGGTTAAATTTTCTTTGGCCTTGTTGTACACTTGTTGGCTGTGACTATCAATACCATCTGGCAGGCTGATTTCGCTTTTGGTAATATTTAAAAAACTGTAGGCATTGCCTTGCACTTCTACTTTGGCTTCGGCACTATTTAATACATCGTAAGGGCGGCTTGCAACTTGCTTGGCAAACTGTGGTTGTGGGCGCAGGGCTTTAAAAGGCTTAATATCTGACATGCGGCAAATATCTGTAAATATTTGTTAAATATACCGTTGTGCTAGGTTACGGGTGCATAAATTTTTTTCTGCTGAGAGCCAATGGTTGCCAAGCTTTTAAAGGATGGCACCCATTTAAAAATAAAGCAAAAAATAGAAAATTGTTTGTGCGCACATAAAATATTAACCAACCGAAGCGGCAAATTCTTTCATTAAATTGCAGAAGACTTGCACACTTTCTAGTGCCAAAGCATTGTACATGCTTACTCTTACACCGCCTACAGTGCGATAACCTTTTACACCAACCATGCCTCTTTGCTTGCCAAGTTCTAAAAATGGTGCTTCGTGTTGAGGGTTGGTTAATACAAATACCACATTCATTTGGCTTCTATCTTCATTAGCCACTGTTGGGGTAAATATTGGCAAGCTATCAAGTGTATTGTACAATAAATCTGCTTTCTGCTGGTTACGCCTGCCCATTTCTTCCAGGCCGCCTTCTGCTTTTATCCAACGTAGGGTTAGCAAGGCTACATACACGGCAAATACAGGAGGTGTGTTCATTAAAGAATCTGCAGCAATATGCTTTTCATAATCCATAATGGTTGGTATGGGGCGTGTGATTTTGCCCAATACATCTTTTTTTACCACTACTAAATTTACACCTGCTGCACCCATATTTTTTTGGGCACCAGCATAAATTAAAGCGAATTTTTTGTAGTTGAATGGGCGGCTAAAAATATCGCTACTCATATCTGCCACAATAGGTACATTGGTTTCGGGTATGTGGTGCCATTGTGTACCTTCTACTGTATTATTTGTAGTTATGTGTAAATATTTTGCATTGGCAGGAATGGCAAAACCTTTGTTGATGTAAGTGTGGTTTTTATTTTTTGAGTTTGCCACAACATTTACGCTGCCAAACAAACTCGCTTCTTTTACAGCTTTGTTGCCCCAAATACCATTATCGCAATAAGCGGCTGTTTCGTTAGTATCTAGCAAGTTCATGGGTACTTGCATAAATTGAGTGGTAGCGCCGCCATGTAAAAACAGTACTTCGTAGCTATCATCTAAATCCATCAACTCTTTTACCAAAGTTCTTGCCTCGGCCAAAACATCGATAAAGTAAGTGGTGCGGTGCCCAATTTCTAATAATGATAAGCCAGTATTGTTGAACTCTAATATGGCTTGCGATGCTTGCTCTAAAACTGTTTGCGGTAAAATAGATGGTCCAGAATTGAAGTTGTGTTTTTTCATGCTACTTGCTTTGAGGGCTGCAAGGTACGATTATGATTTAAGATGTGTGGTGCACCATCAAAAAGGGTGGCATTAAAACGCTTACAACTCTGTAACACCGCCACTTACAGCAAATTTCATGGTATCGGCGGGGCTAATAGTTTCTATCAATTTTATTTTATGATTGGGTACAAAATAGGTGATGCCGCTTATGGCATACGAGTGTGGTACATAAACCGCTACATGATCTGCAAGCCCAAAATCTGTAACTGATTGCTGTGTAATAAAGCCAATGCGCCATACATCTTCGCCATCAACATTTACCAAAACGGCTCTATCAAATTTCTTTTTATTACCAGCAAATGCTTCTAAAAAATCTTTCACCGATGAGTAGATAAACTTGATGCCGGGTGTACTTTCTAGTACTTTGTCTAGCACTTCTACCAATCTTCCCACTACAAATAGTGAAGATATCCAGCCAATAGCTATCACCAAAACAATCACCACAATAAAACCCAAGCCAGGTATTTTTTGAAAATTACCCTGAGCATCTTTAGGTACTAAATTGGGCAAAATGGCGTGAATAAAATTGGGCAAAATATTATCTACTGTATTAAATAAACCCAAAACCACCCAAATAGTAATGCCAATAGGCGCAATAACAATTAAGCCTTGAAAAAAAAATTGCAATAAACGAGCAACTACACTTTTGGTGGCTGCTTTTCGGTGCTCTCTATCAAACATCATAACAAATAATTTATTCTGTAAAGTAAATCACAAAATTGTAACTATTTTTTTAAGTTTTTTAAGCTTGCAAGTAATTGACAAACAAAAGGTTTATGTATGTAATAACTTTATTTAATTGTTATTAATAAAAATTTTTTTGCTTGGAAACTTTGACAACGAAAAAAGTTTCCATAGTTTTGCGCTTCATTACCCCCTTCAAATGGAAATAAAGGACAGAATATTAGAAAAAGCCCACGAGCTATACATGCGTTACGGCATTAAAAGCATTACGATGGATGAAATAGCTGGCCATCTTGGTATATCTAAAAAAACAATTTATCAATCGTATAAAGATAAAGACGAGTTGGTTTCGGCGGTTTTTAACAGATTGATAAGCTCTAATAAATGTGCTTGTGAAGGCAGTAGAGATAAATCGGACAATGCAATACACGAGCAATTTTTGTGTAGCGATGTGGTACAAGAGATGTTTAACAAAATGAATCCTTCTATTTTACACGAGATAAACCGCTACCACCCAAAAGTATATGGCGAACTAGAAAAACACAAAAAAGAGTTTGTGTTTGAAATGATAAAAAACAACTTACAACGAGGTATAGATGAGGGTTTATTTAGGATAGAAATGAAGATAGACATTGTTGCTAGGCTACAACTTGAAGTAATATCTCTTTTACACGATACTGAGTTTGTATATAAATATGGCTTGAGTACCATAGAAAAAGAACTTAAAGATTTTTTTCTGCATGGCTCTATAACCTCAAAAGGCAAGGAACTAATAACTACATATAAACAAGAACGAGCAAACAAATAAACAAATGATGAAACAACAATTCTTAAAAACGAGTATGTTTTGCATGGTATTGTTGGTGTTTTTTGGTGCAACCGCCCAAATAACACCAACGGTAAAAAAGTACACATTTTCTGTGCAGCAAGCGGTAGAATATGCCACCAAAAACAATGTACAGGTAAAAAACGCATTGTTAAACCTAAAAAACCAAGAGCAAGTAAACAGAGAAATTACCGCAGCGGCTTTACCTACTGTAAGCGGTAATATTGGCAGTGTGTACAACGCTAACATTGCAGTACAAAACATACCAGACTTTATATCGCCGGCTACATACGGTGTGTTGGTAGACGAAGCGGTAAAAAATGGCATCACCGGGCAAACAATAATAAAGCCTGCAAGCTTTGGAAGCATTGCAGCACAATTTGGTACTAAGTTTAATGCTACAGCCGCTTTATCGCTACAGCAATTATTATTTGATGGGCAGGTATTTATTGGCTTACAAGCACGTAAAACTTCTATTGAGTTTCAAACAAAAAACTTAGAACTAACCGAAGAAGTTATTAAAACAAACGTTTACAAAATTTATTATCAACTTGTTGTAGCTAAAACACAATTGGCAATTTTTGATGCAAACATTGCACGTTTAGATAAGCTATTGTCTGATACCAAAGCGATGTTTGAAAGTGGCTTTGCAGAGAAGCTAGACATTAATAAAATAAGCGTACAACTTGTAAACCTAAAAACACAAAAACTAAGTACCGAAAACGCTATTAATATTGGCTATTTAGGATTGAAGATGCTTATTGGTGTACCTGTTAAAGACACGTTGATTTTAACAGATAACATTACCGAAGATCAAATTAAATCGGGCATTTTAACAGACACATATCAATACAGCGACCGCAAAGATTTTCAGTATGCAGCACTTGGTAAAAAACTAAACGAATTTAATGTACGCAGATATAAACTTAGCTACTTACCCACAGTGGCTTTAAGTGGTAGCTACGCAAAAAATGCACAGCGTAGTTCGTTTGACTTTTTTGGCAAAGGCGATTGGTTTACCATATCGTCTGTTGGTGTAAACGTATCTGTACCAATATTTAGTGGCTTTGCCAAAGATGCAAGAGTAAAACAAGCACAAATAAGCCTAGCACAAGCCAACAATACTATTGCCAATTTTAAAAACCAAATAGATAACGAAGTAGCAACTGCGCAATTTAATTTAAAGTCTGCCATTACCACCATCGATTATCAAAAACAAAACATGACATTGGCCGAAACAGTGTACAACCAAACTAAAAAGAAATTTGAAGTAGGTACAGGTAGCAATACAGAAATTACTGCTGCGCAAACCGATTTAATTACTGCACAAACCAATTATATCAACGCATTGTACAGTGCCATTATTGCCAAAATTGATTATCAAAAAGCTATTGGTAAACTATAATTCTCCGTTCTAAAACATAAAAACATCTATATGCAACACATAAACAAAATCATGCTATACGCAGCACTAGTAGCCATTACTGCTTGTGGTGGTAGCGACGTAACAAAGAAAAAAGCTAAACTTGAAAAACTGAAAAAACAACAAGCAGAAGTAACTACTAACATTGCTACATTAGAAGCAGAAATTGCAAAGCTAGATCCTGCATCGGTAAAAGCGGCACAAACCAAACTGGTAGCAATTGCGCCAATTGCTACTAATACATTTACACACTACATAGACCTACAAGGTAAAATTGAAGCTGTAAATATTTCGTACGTAACACCACGCAATGGCGGCGGTCAGGTAAAAGAGGTATTTGTAAAAAAAGGTGATGCAGTAAAGAAAGGACAGTTACTATTACAATTAGATAACACAATTGCAAAACAAAGTTTAGTAGCCGCAGAACAAAGCATACAAACTTTAAAAACACAATTAACTTTTGCAAAAACCATTTACCTAAAACAAAAGAGTTTATGGGATGAGGGTATTGGTACCGAAGTACAATTGATTACCGCTAAAAATAATGTAGATGCGCTTGAATCGCAAGTAAAAGCTACCGAAGAGCAAATTAAAATTAACAAAGAGCAATTAGCATTTACAAACGTGTATAGCAATGTAGATGGCTTTGCCGAATCGGTGAATGTGCGTGTTGGCGAAATTTTTACAGGTGTTTTAGGTAACGCTGCACAAATTGTAATTGTAAACACCAATAACTTAAAAATTACTGCGCAAATACCAGAAAACTACTTGAATAAAGTAGGCGTAGGTAGCAAGCTAAATGTAACCTTGCCCGATATTCATAAAACCATTACAGCCACTGTAAGTGTTGCTAGTAAATTGATAGATGCTAGTAGCAGAAGTTTTTATGTAGAAGCTAAAATACCTACTGATAAAGACTTTCACCCAAATCAGTTGGCATTAATTAACATTCAAGATTATAGCAACGCTAAAGCTGTGGTAGTGCCGCTAAATACTTTGCAAAACGATGAAAAAGGCAAGTACGTAATGGTGGCTGTAAAAGAAGGTGCAAAACTAGTAGCTAAGAAAAAAGTAGTAAAAGCCGGCGAATTGTATGGCGATAAAGTAGAAATACTATCTGGCCTTACAATAGGCGAAGATGTGATTATAGAAGGCTTTCAGGGCTTGTACGATGGGCAGTTGTTGACGACTAAGTAATATCACTGATTAGTAATGATTTGAATGATGCAATGATTTTGCCATGATAAATGATAATTATAAACATTCAAAGTTAACCGCAGCAATTATAGGTTGTGCTATGAAGGTACATAGTAAGCTAGGCAAAGGTTTTCCAGAAAATATTTATCAAAAAGCTTTGGCCATCGAGTTAACTAAATCTCAAATCAACTTTACTCGTGAACAAGAATGGCCTGTATATTATGACGAACAGTTAATAGCTAAAAGGCGTGTGGATTTCGTTATAGAAGGTAGAGTATTGATTGAGATGAAAGCAATTGGAAATTTTGATGCATCTAGTTTTAGCCAAATTATTAACTATTTAGAAGCCTTTCAACTAGAAATAGGATTACTAATAAATTTTGGAAAAGATAGTTTAGAATTTAAACGCTTTACCAATAATAAACTAAAAACTGACTGACCATTTTGAATGTTAATCATTACATCATTCAAATCATGTCAATCATAAATCAAAAATTATGAGTGTACTCGAAAACATACAGGATAAATTCAAAGAATTTGGCCCTACCACGTGGAGTATTAAAAACAAAACTTCCATTTACTTATTAATGGTGTTTGTATCCATTATTGGTATTGTAAAGTTTGTTACGTTACCCAAAGAACAGTTTCCCGAAATTGTGATTCCTACTATTTATGTGCAAACCATTTATGTAGGCAACTCGCCAAAGGATATTGAAAACCTTGTAACACGCCCAATTGAAAAACAAATTAAGGGCATTACAGGTGCAAAAATTAAAAAGTTTATTAGCACTTCTCAGCAAGATTATAGCGCTATTACTGTAGAGTTTGATACCGATGTAAAAACAGATATTGCCCTACAAAAAGTAAAAGATGCCATAGATAAAGCAAAGCAAGATTTGCCAAACGATTTAACACAAGCACCTACAGCACTTGAGGTAAACTTGTCCGATCAGCCAATTATGTACGTAAACCTTAGTGGCGATTACAACTTAGTAAAGCTGAAAAAATATGCCGATGATTTGAAAGACAAACTAGAAGATTTGCCCCAAATTAATCGTGTAGATATTGTAGGTGCCCCCGAACGTGAGTTTCAAATTAATGTAGATAACTACCGTATGCAAAGCACCGGTATTACGTTTGACGATATTAGTAATGCCGTACAACGCGAAAATTTAGACGTATCTGGCGGCTTGCTAGAAGTAGGTACCATGCGCCGTAATATTCAGTTGAAAGGGCAGTTAAAAACGGCTGCAGATATTCAGAAAATAGTATTGCGCAACACAAGCGGGTCGCCTATTTACCTAAAAGATATTGCTACCATTAAAGACACTACCAAAGAGCGTGAAAGTTATGCTCGTTTAGATGGTAAAAATGTGGTAACATTAAACATCATTAAACGTAGCGGCGAGAACTTGATAGAAACAAGTGATGGCGTTAAAAATGTAGTGAAAGAAGGTAAAGGCGTATTGTTTCCTAACGACTTAAACGCAGTAGTAACAGGCGACCAAAGCATTAAAACCAAAACATCGTTTACCGATTTGGTTAACTCAATAATCATTGGTTTTTTATTGGTGCTAATTATTTTGATGTTCTTTATGGGTGTAACCAATGCCTTCTTTGTGGCCTTATCTGTACCGCTAAGTATGTTTGTTGCCTTCTTGTTTTTGCCCGGTGCCGATTTAATAGTAGGTACACACGTAACACTCAATTTCATGGTATTATTTGCCTTGTTATTTGGGCTTGGTATTATAGTAGATGATGCCATTGTGGTAATAGAAAATACGCACCGCATATTTGTAGAAGGTAAGGGTAAAATAAGTTCGTACTTTGCTGCACGTATTGCTGCAGGCGAAGTATTTGTTCCAGTATTAGCAGGTACTTTAACCACTTTAGCACCATTTTTTCCACTGTTATTTTGGCCAGGTATTATTGGCAAATTCATGGTGTATTTACCTACCATGCTCATCTTTACTTTGGCAGCATCGTTGGTAGTTGCATTTATTATGAACCCCGTGTTTGCGGTAGATTTTATGAACCATGCCGAAGATGAAGGCGTAAAAAAGAAGAGCGATGTATTTAAGAAACCATTTTTCTTATTCTTGTTAGCAAGTGCCTTAATAGCTTATGTAACGGTATTGTTTCCAAATAAGATGGTAATTACAGAAGATGGTGGTACTATCAACATGTTCTTTGCTAACTTGTTAATGCTGTCTGCTATTTTGATGGTATTTAATAGTTACGTACTTGATGGTGCTATTCATAGTTTTCAAAACAAAGCGCTACCATGGATTATGAACCATTACGAAAGCCTATTGCGTTATGTATTACAAGGTTGGAGGCCTGTATATGTATTGCTAGGTGTAATAGGTTTATTCTTTGTGTCTATGTTTGTATTTTTTAGTTTAATTGGTGCTGGTAAAATACCTATTAGCTTCTTTCCAAAGGGCGACCCTAACCAAATATATGTGTACTTGAAGCTACCAGTTGGTACCGATGTTAAGCACACCGATAGTGTAACACAAGTGCTTGAAAAGCGTGTAACAAAAGTATTGGGTGTAGATAATGGCAAAAAAAATCCTGTGGTAGAAAGTGTGATAAGCAACGTGGCACTTGGTGCTAGCGACCCAAGCAGTGGCGATAGAAGTACACGTAGCGAACTAGGTAGAATTCAGGTATCGTTTGTTGAGTTTGAAAAACGACATGGTGTAAGCACAAGACCGTACTTAGATTCTATTCGTGCAGAAATGAAAGGCATACCTGGTGCGCAAATAACTGTAGACCAGGAAAGTGGTGGCCCACCAACCGATCCACCAATTAATATTGAAGTATCTAGTGAAGATTTTGATGGCCTAATTAAAACATCTGTTAACCTAAAAAACTATCTAGATTCTATTCAAGTGCCAGGTGTAGAGGAGTTAAAGATGAATGTAGATTTAACCAATCCAGAAATTACGCTAACAGTAAATAGGCAGCGGGCCTTAATAGAAGGTGTGTCTACAGCGCAAATTGGTTTGGCTATTCGTACCGCTTTATTTGGTAAAGAATTATCAAAAATTAAAGAAGGTAAAGAAGAGTATAAAATACAACTTCGTAATAGCGATTTGCAACGCAAAAGCCTAGTAGAATTGTTGAACATGAAAATTATGTTTAGAGATTTTGCTACGGGTGGTGCTATTAAAAACATCCCTATTAGTTCGTTAGTTACTGCCGAGCCTACCAGTACTTTAGGTAGTGTAAAACGTAAAAATCAAAAGCGTGTAATAAGCCTAGTTTCTAACGTGTTAACCACGCAAGGGTACAATGCAACCGCAGTAAATTTGGTAATTAAACGCTACATCGATAGCTATAAAGGCAAAGAAGATGGTGTAACCATTAAGCAAACTGGTGAGGGCGAACAACAAGCCGAAACAGGTGCATTTTTATTATGGGCACTAGCAATAGCACTAGCAGCAATACTTGCTGTATTGGTATTGCAGTTCAACAGTATTAGTAAGTCTATCATTATTTTAAGCGAAATTATTTTTAGTGTAATAGGCGTGTTTATTGGTTTCTCTGTAAGCCGTATTGAAGTATCGGTATTAATGACTGGCTTAGGTATTGTAGGGCTAGCAGGTATTGTGGTTAAAAACGGTATCTTGGTAATTGAGTTTGCCGATGAGTTAAGAAGCCGTGGTTTAAAAACTAGAGAAGCGGTAATACAAGCAGGTAAAACACGTATTATTCCTGTATTGTTAACAGCTTTGGCAGCCATATTAGCCTTTATACCAATTGCGGTGGGTTTCAATATTAACTTCGTAGCCATGTTTAGCGAATTTAACCCGCACATTTATTTTGGTGGTGATAACGTGGTGTTTTGGAAACCGCTTAGTTGGACAATTATTTTTGGTTTAGCATTCGCATTTTTTATGACGCTTGTAGTAGTACCAGCAATGTATTTAATTGCCGAACGCCTACGTAGGCCAATGCGCAACATGTATGGTGGCAAATGGATTAGTATGTTAGGTATTCCACCAGTTACTATCTTTTTTATACCATTAATGCTAATTACAATGGTAAAACATAGAGCCAAACGCATTAAACGTGCAAGAAAATTGTATGGTAACAACAAAGTAAACCAATCATTTATTGGCAGTTGGTTTTAAATAATTTAGTACATCATTACAAGGCCTTGGTAACACTGTTATCGAGGCCTTGTAATTTTATAAATTGCTTGTAATAATGCCGCATAAGCGTTAGCCATTAATACCAAAGTTGCTATTGTAGTAGGTGCGGTATTAAAAAAGGGATTCTATTTTAGAATCCCTTTTTTAACTGTATAAACTAGAAGTCAAAAACCCGTTTTTGTATGTTCATTCTTACACCTAGTGTGAAGAAGTTGCTTGTAAAAGTGGTAGGTACATCTGCACGTTTAAAGGTTCTAATACTCGCATTGGCATCTAAAAAAATATTTGGCAAAATTTCGTATGCTGCCGAGAAATTTGCCAACATTGTTTTAGCTAAAATACCACTGCCAATAAAGAAGCCATAAGTACGAGGGGCTGTTGAATAAAACCTAAACGGATTTGAACCAAAGTTTAAGCCAGCACTATCTAAGCCTTGCTCGTAATAAATTAGTTTACCTTGTAGGGTAAGTTTAGGTAGGGGCTGGTATTTAACAATAGCAATAAACTCTCTTAAATTAGCACCTGCAGGATGTGCCAATGGTTGGTTGTAATGCGTGAAAGAACTAGTAGTATCGTAATGAGAATATACGAATGGTCTGATAATATTTATCTCGCCTTGAATATCGAGGTTTTTAACGCCAAATAAATCAATGTGTTTTAAACCAAGTTGTAAAGCTTGCTTGTTTACAACCGAACCTCTACTGTAATGCGTTAATTCATCAAATACAAATTCATTTAAAATAAACTGCCCATACAATTGCGTATTTTTAAAAGCATTGTATTTTACGTTTAGGCCTAGGGTTACTTTATCGGGGCTGCCATTTTCTAACTCTGCCGAGCGATAGAAAATAACTGGGTTTAAATAGCTTAAATCAAAGCCATTACTTCTACCAAACATCACATCCTCAAAAAATCCAACATTTAATTTTCGGGTTACTTGAAAATCTAAATAGTGCATGGCCATAAACTTTTTAGGTCTTAAAAAGTTAGTACCATTAGGTACAAAGGTTTCTATCTGCTGCGCAAATAAGTTGTAGTAATTAAGTTTCCAAATGCGTGTGTTTATTTTAAAGAAAAGAAAGCTGTTGCTAAAGTCGCTGATGATAAGGCTTCTAACGCCGTTACCAATAAATACTTTATCGTAAGCAAATTCGCCTTGTATGCCTTTTGCAATTTTAAAATTGATACCGCCACGAGCATCAAAATAATCGTAACCACCATCTTGGCTACCTGCTTTAAACCCAAGGCGATAAAAGCCAACACCTGGCAGCGCACTGTGTGCTTGCTCGTACTGTTGTACATATAAAGGGTCTCTTTCTTGATTAGTGGTGAAGTATGTATAATAGCCAATATTTTTAGTGAGCTTACCCCTAGCATAAAAGCCACGAGAGCCATTCACAAGATTTTTTGTTAAATTATTATCTTTACCAACCTGAATATTAAAAACAGGCGTTATAAAAAAAGAGAAATCTTCTCTTTTTACACCTAAATAGCCCGGGTTTGTTTTGCCTTTGGCCGAAAAGAATGTTTTAAAATTTAAAGTGGTATCTTTTAAATCGCTTTGCTGATCAAAATTGTCTAGCAGTAATAGGTTTAAATTATATTCGTCTACTTTTGATAAACTAATTTTACCTTGGTACGAAAGTTGCTTAATGTATTCAAGTCTTTGGGTTACTGTTAGGCGATTGTATGGTTTAACGGCCGAAAAATTGAGAACCGAGTCCGTTTGTAATTTTACTTCTAACCTGTCTAAAATACCATACTGCCTTGAGCCTAGTTGAATATTATCTGATTGGGCTTTTGCACTAATGGCACACAGCATCAAAAAACATGTAATTGTTAAAAATTGTTTTAATTCTTTCATTTCGTTACGATTATTTAGCTAGATAATGGTAACGAAAGTAGGGGATTTGTTTGGAACGGTGAAGTGCGAGTTGCTAATGGCATACTGGCAAACCTTTATATATACCTTTAAGTAACATTATGTAACATATTCTAGTATTCATTTAGATAATTCCATCCAAAAGTACAGTACCATAAGGCTAATGCAAAAATTGCCTTAAAAAATTGGAGGCTAACCCAAAAAAATATATTGTTGCAATAAATCTTCACACTTTACGGTTGTTTTTCTAGCTAGAAAATAACAAGTTTTTATAGTTGTTAGCGTGTTATATTTGTGACTGACATTAGCGAAGCTATGATTGTTATATAATTAAACTTTTTTTATGATTGAAAAAAAGATTGTTTCTCTTTTGGTAGTAGTTGTATCGGTGTTTTGTTTATCATCTTGTGTTACTAATAAGAATATTGCTTATTTCCCCACTTTACATGATACTACTTTTCTAGTAAATAATAGTAATTTAAACCCCAAAATTCAAGCGGGTGATATTATTGTGGTTATTGTAAATAGCCCAGATCCTAAAACAGCCTCATTGTTTAATGCCATAAATAATAATAGTATTTCAGGCATTGCTACTGCCTCATCTATTAGTGCTACGCCTGGTTTATTGGTTGAAAGAGATGGCAGTATCATTATTCCTAAAGTGGGTAAATTGCAGGTAGCTGGTAAAACAAAACAAGAAGTTATTGTTGAATTACAAAACCTATTGATTGATTATATTAAAGATCCTATTGTTACTATTAGATTCATGAATTATAGAATAACTGTATTGGGCGAAGTAGCTAAGCCAGGTGTGTTGTACACTACCAATGAAAAAATGACAATATTAGAGGCACTTGGGCAAAGTGGAGATATTACTAATTTTGGAAATAGAAAAAATTTGCTACTTATACGTGATAGTGCAAATTTTTCAGTTGCTCATCGCATTAACATCCTCAACAATTCTGTTTTTAATTCCCCATATTTTAATTTACAACCAAATGATGTATTGTATGTGGAACCACTTAAACAAAAAGCGTATAGCAGCTCTCAGGCTGTTATATT
This sequence comes from Flavobacterium sp., assembly GCA_030053925.1. Classification (GTDB taxonomy): domain Bacteria; phylum Bacteroidota; class Bacteroidia; order Chitinophagales; family Chitinophagaceae; genus Parasediminibacterium. Next base: position 27,453 of record JASGCX010000003.1, on the reverse strand, counting down.
AATTCCTATCATATCATCAGTGCTTACAAGCATATTATTAATATATAGTTTATTTAAAAAGTAATTGTTACAGTAATGGATTCCAAAACAAATTTTACTCCCGCTGAAGATAGCAACATTGTTAAAAAAATAATTGACAACTATTTGCCTTATTGGTCACTATTTGTAATTGCTACATTTATAGGCATTGGAATAGCTTTTATATATCTACGCTACCAAACGCCAGTTTATGTGGTAAAAGCAAAATTATATATTAAAGATGACAAAGCTGGTTCAGATCAATCGAAGTTGTTTGACGCTTTAAATATAGCTGGAGACAAAAAAAATGTTGTAAACGAAATTGAAGTGTTAAAATCGCCGCTATTAATGCAGCGTGTTGTAAAAGATTTACAGTTATATTATGGTGTATCCGTTAAAGGTAGGGTTAATAAATTAGCATTACCTATTAATGAATTCCCTTTTATGCTCACTGCCCTACATCCCGATACGTTGCATGGTACAATAAAAGATGTTCCAATTATTTTCTATGCAGGTAGTAATAACGTTCTTATTGCAGGCAAAAAATTTCCACTAAATTCTATTTGCACTATTGGACTAGACAGTTTTTTTATTTCGAGAGAAAGTGCAAATACTAATTTCGATAATACATACTTTTTAAATATAACACCTGTAGAAGTAAAATCAAAGCAACTAATTAATAGTATTTCAATTAATCTAGTTAGTAAGCAATCCTCTATTTTAGAAGTTGTATTTAGAACAAGTGATATTGTTTTAGGTAAACAGTTATTAGATAAATTATTTGAGGTTTATAGACTTAATACGCTTGAGGAAAAAAATGCAGTAGCGCTTAAAACGCTTAATTTTATAACTGAAAGATTAAAAATTGTAACTAGGGAATTAGATAGCGTAGAGAATAATATTCAATATTTTAAACAATCAAATAATATTGTTGACCTAAGTACACAAGGTAAATTATATTTAAACAATATTACAGAGGTAGAAACTGCTGGTTCCGAATTAAATGTACAACTAAATACATTAAAAGATTTACGTAATTTTTTATCACGTAAATCAGAGGGGTTAGCACCTGCAATTAGTAACCTAAGTAACCCTTTGTTAGTAAGTTTGCTTAGCAAATTAACTGATGCTGAATTAGAGTACAACAGAACGGAGATAATAAACGGGGTAAATGCCGATATAATGATTCAACTTAGATCTGAGATTGCTAAACTCAAAGCCGAAATCTTAGATAATATTTCTAATCTTGAAAATAATTATTTAATTGCAAAAAAGGAAAACGATAAAAAGAAACGTGAATTTTCTAAAGATTTGGATAAAATACCTGCTGATGAAAAAGAACTACTAAGAATAAGTAGAGAAGGTATTATAAAAAATATTACATATACATTTCTATTGCAAAAACGTGAAGAAACGGCCTTGTCTTATGCTTCGGTGGTTTCCGATAATAAAGTATTAGAAAAAGCTAACAGTAGCGGATTACCAGTTTTTCCTGTTAGAAACAATGTGTATATGTTTTCTGTCTTAGCATCATTATTATTCCCTATTTTGTATATATATTTTAAAGAAAAATTTAACAATAAGATTATGTTTAAAGATGAGATATCATCTACAACACTAATACCTATTGTTGGTGAAATAATGCAAGATGCAGGCAAAGAAGCTATTGTAATTAGAGATGGCAAGAGAAGCGCTATTGCCGAGCAAATACGCATTTTACGAACTAATTTATCTTTTTTAATCACCAATAATGCTATTTCTAGCAAAGTAGTTTTATTAACATCTTCTATATCTGGCGATGGTAAAAGTTTTGTGAGCATCAATTTGGCCATAAGTTTAGCATTAACAGGAAAAAAAATTATTTTACTTGAGTTAGATTTGCGTAAACCCAAGATTAGTGAAGCTTTAGGGTTTTCTAGAAACTTAAAGGGAATTAGTAATTATTTATCTGGCCACGCTACTATTAACGAGGTTCAAAATAAGGTTGATAGTTTTGATAATTTATATTATATTAGTGCTGGTGCCATACCTCCAAATCCCACTGAATTGTTAGGTAGTACACAATTTAGTAATTTAATTGATTATTTAAAGCAAAATTATGATTATGTTATATTAGATTTGCCACCTATTGGATTAGTTTCCGATTCTTTGGTAATTTCTAAATACGCAGATATTACAATTTATGTACTAAGACATGCGCATACACCTAAATTATATCTGCCATTCATACAAAAAATATATGAAGATAAAAAATTCAATAACCTTGTTATCGTTTTTAACGGATTAAAATCAAGAGGCGTTTTTGGTGGTTATGGTTATGGTTACGGCTATGGCTATGGTTATGGCTATACAGAGGATGCAAAACCTAAAAGCTTGTTTAGAAGGCTATTTGGTAGGTAAGTAGCGTGTAATAATTAGAGCGAATTACACCAATTGAAAATTTTGTGAGTTGTGCTTACATTATAATCATTAAACTTAATTATACTAGTTTTGAGAATTTATAAATTACCTGAAATTCAAAACAATAAATTAGTATTTACATTATCGTACAATTGTTTTGAATGACTAGTTATACGCTAACCATAGTAGATAAACGCCAAGAAACTGCCGATACAGTAACGCTAGTATTTAAACAGCCTGGGTTAAAGAAAATTACTTACTTAGCTGGTCAGTATTTAACGGTTATTTTTAAAATTAATGGTAGACGCTATTTGCGGCCTTATTCTTTTTCGTCCGCAGCAGAAATTGACAAGTTTTTAGAAATTACCGTTAAGCGTGTTCCCGGCGGGTTGGTGTCTAATCATATCTGCGATATTGTTACTATAGGTGACGTAGTTGAAGTATTACCGCCCATGGGTAATTTCGTTATTTCTAACGATATAAAATATATTAACCATCCAATTGTGCTTTGGGGTGCTGGTAGTGGTATAACGCCGTTGTTTTCAATGGCTAAACAGGTTTTATACAGCAATACAATGCGTTCACAAATAATTTTAATTTATGGTAATAGATGCACAGATAACGTTATTTTTAAGTCGCAAATAGAAACATTGGCGCAACAATTTCCCAATAGATTTTTTGTTTGGAATTTTTACAGCCAAATGGCAGATAACCACCAAAGTGAAGCATTTGTACAGGGGCGTATTATACCCAACCTAGTACTTGATAACCTTGCTAAAAAATTAGATCTAACAGCATCCCTTCATTATATATGCGGCCCCAATGGTTTAAAGTTAGCTGTAAAAGCGGCACTAGCTAATTACTCAGTACCACCAACGCAGGTGTTTTCCGAAGATTTTGAGCTGGTTATAAATGAGGCAGATTTTATAGACATTTTTACACAATTTGTAACCATTAGGCAAAACGGTAAGCAACAAGTTGTAGAAGTAGTAAAAGGCAAAAGTATTTTAGAAGCTGGCTTAAATGCACTAATCGATATGCCCTACTCATGTCAAACTGGTAATTGTTCTGTATGTAAGGGCAAGTTACTATCTGGATTGGTAAAGCAACTATTACCCAAACATGCCAACTTAGGCGAAAATGAGTTTCAATTGTGTTGTACTTATCCTTCAAGCGATAATGTTATATTTGAAATTTAATACTAGTACTTATTCTTATTAAAAAATATTTTTCATGAAAGTAGTAATACTCGCCGGAGGTTTAGGTACAAGATTAATGGAAGAAACCGAAGCTAGGCCTAAACCTATGGTAGAAATAGGTGGTAAGCCAATTTTATGGCATATTATGAAGATTTACGAAACCTACGGTTACAACAACTTTGTATTGTGTTTGGGTTATAAAGCACATTTAATAAAAGAATACTTTTTAAACTATTATCTATATAACTCAGATGTAACTATTGAATTAGAAAAAAATACAGTAGATGTTCATTTTTCAAATACCGAATCTTTTAAAGTAACCTTGGTAGATACAGGTTTAACCACAAATACCGCAGGAAGAATTAAACGCATACAAAAGTATATTGGAGATGAAACATTTATGCTTACTTATGGTGATGGTGTATCGGATGTAAATATTAGCGAATTAGTTAAGTTTCACCATGCCCATGGTAGGCTCGCCACTTTAACCTCTATCCAAACACCTGGTAGATTTGGTAATATACAAATGGATGATAATGGCAATGTAAATTATTTTGTAGAAAAACCACAAGGCGACGGCATGTGGATTAATGGTGGTTTTTTTGTACTGCAACCAGGTATTTTTAACTACTTAACTGGCGATGTGGATAATATACAATGGGAAAAAAAACCCTTGATAGACATTGCCAACGATGGGCAGCTTGCAGCATATAAACATTATGGTTTTTGGAAGCCTATGGATGCCCTACGGGATAGAATAGAACTTGAACAGCTTTGGAATAGCGGCAAGGCAAAATGGAAAATTTGGTAGATTTATAATTAGTAATTAATAATTAATAATTGGAGACCCTCAAGTATTAATCATATTTTTTTTAATTAATAATTAGTAATTAATAATTAATAATTGGAGACCCTCAAGTATTAACCATCTTTTTATAATTAATAATTAGTAATTAATAATTAATAATTGAAGACCCTCAAGTATTAACTATCTTTTTATAATTAGTAATTATCCGTTGTTAACCATTATTTACCATTTATTAATTATCAATCAGTACTAACTAATTAACAACTATCAATCAGTAATTATCAATCAGCAATTATCAATTATTAATTATTAATTATCAATTATTAATTATCATGTCATTCTGGAATATATATAAAGGTAAAAAAGTTTTAGTAACAGGTCATACAGGCTTTAAGGGTTCTTGGCTCTGTATTTGGTTACAGCAATTGGGTGCCACTGTTTATGGCTATGCTTTAGCACCTTATTCAACCGATGATAATTTTGTAACTACTAAATTGGCTAGCAAAATGCACCATTATGAGGGTGATGTAAGAGATGGTGCAGCACTTAAAGCGTATTTTAAACATGTTCAGCCCGATATGGCTTTTCATTTAGCTGCACAACCATTGGTTTTGTTATCTTACGATGACCCACATGGCACATTTGAATCGAATTTAATGGGTGTGGTTAATTTTTTTGAAGCAGTACGTACCACACCCTCGGTAAAAGTGGCTATTAATGTTACAAGCGATAAATGTTATGATAATAAAGAATGGGTATGGGGCTATAGAGAAAATGACCCTATGGGCGGTAAAGACCCATATAGTGCTAGCAAGGGCTGTTCTGAATTAATTACTGCTTCATATATACACTCTTTTTTTAGTAAAGATGGTAGTTGTTTAGTAGCTAGTGCAAGAGCAGGCAATGTAATTGGTGGTGGCGACTGGGCAAAAGATAGGATAATACCAGATTATTTTAGAGCGTATAAAAAAAATGAAAAGTTGTTTATAAGAAACCCTTATGCTACTAGGCCGTGGGAACATGTGCTAGAGCCTTTAAGTGGTTATTTAAACCTTGGAGCAAAATTAGTATTAGAGGGGCGTAAATATTCTGGTGCGTGGAATTTTGGGCCAGAAGATACGGCTAATTTTTCGGTGAAGGCGTTGATTGATAAAATTTTAGAAATAGATAATAAAGGCGGCTATACGATACCCGAAAATTTGCAAAAACCACACGAAGCAACTTTGCTGAAATTAGATATTTCTAAAGCTGTGAATTTATTACAATGGCAGCCAAGTTTAACTTTTAATGAAACTGTTGCATTTACTTTACAAGGGTATAAAGATGAATTAGCCGATACAACTAATTTGTATGCAGCAAGGGTTTTACAAATAAGTACGTACACCCAAAAAGCCTCTGATAAACAAATTAAATGGTCTATCTAAATGAATATTTTATCAACTGATTTTAGAGATTTATTTGTGCTTGAACTGCTTTCATTTAAAGATACAAGAGGCGAATTTGTTAAAACCATTCATGCTGAAACATATACCGCTAGTAGATTAGACTATAATTTTACTGAAAGTTTCTATTCTGTATCTAATAAAAATGTAATTAGAGGCATGCATTTTCAAGTTCCACCGCAAGATCATAATAAATTGGTGTACGTTGTAAAAGGTAAAATTATAGACGTTATTTTAGATTTGAGGGCGAATGAAGCAACTTTTGGGCAGTTCTACACCGTTGAATTGTCGGAAGTTAACAGAAAGGCGGTTTATATTGGTAAAGGTTTTGCACATGGGTTTCTCTCTTTGCAAGATGATACAATTGTAGAATATCATACAAGCACCTCTCAGAATAGAGCTTGTGAAGCTGGATTATTATGGAGTTCTTTTGGATATCAATGGCCCGTAGAAACGCCAATCACATCTGCTAGAGATGCTGCTTTTGAGAGTTTTCAAAATTTTAAATCGCCTTTTTAATGAAAATCTTGATTGTTGGTGCATCTGGATTAGTTGGTTCGCATTGTTATAAATTTTTTACTAGCAAGGGTTTTGAAACGCTTGGTACACATGTAAATTTTTCTACAGAATATACCATTCATTTTAATCCATCCGAATCTCAATTTGAAATTAACGTATGTTTATCAGGGTTTAAACCAAATGTTATTGTTCATTGTGGTGCTTTAACTAATGTTGACTATTGTGAGACTAATGAGGAAGATAGTTATATAAGTACTGTACAATCTGTGATTAATTTAGTAGGGTATTGCAAAGTTAATAATTGCAAATTAATATATCTATCAACTGATTATGTTTTCGATGGGCAAAAAGGACCATATACCGAAGATGCTGATGTCAACCCAATTAATATCTATGGTAAACATAAGTTGATAGCAGAGCAGCACGTTAGTACACTTAATAACTTTATTATAGCACGCATTACTAATGTATATGGGGAAGAAGCAAGGGCAAAAAATTTTATTGAACGATTGTTGATTTGGTTGACTACTAATGAGAAGAAGGTTTTAAATCTTCCGTATGATCAATTTGCTACACCAGTTTATGCTGGTGATATAGCCAAAATGTTATTTAACTTACTGGTGGATAACAAAAATGGTATATACCATTTGTCTTCAACCGATTATTGCACAAGATTTCAATTAGCTGCTAGAGTAAAAGGATATTTTCCAAATAACGAATCTGTGCAAATAGCATCTTCTAGTACACATTCATTAAAACAACCAGCTAAGAGACCATTGTTTGGCGGAATGTTAAGTAATAAATTTATAAAAGAATATCCTGATTTTTTATTTACAAGTGTTGATAAATATATTTCTGATTATATAAAGAAATGTCAATAGTAATTTATGGTACAAATTAACGGTAAACAACTTGAATTAAAAACAAGTAAACAAGTAATAGCTGGTGAAACATATATACCTGTAACTGGTAAAGTAATTGAGGAAGATGATTTATTAATGGGCATTGAAGCCGTGGCAGATGGTTGGTTAACCGCTGGGCGTTTTGCAAATGCGTTAGAACTTGAATTTGCAGCTTATTTTGCAGCACCCAAATGCTTAATAGTCAATTCGGGCTCCTCTGCTAATTTGGTGGCTTTTTATGCCTTAACCTCGCCAAAGCTAGGCAACCGTGCCATAATGAAAGGTGATGAAGTTATTACTGTGGCAGCGGGTTTTCCTACCACCGTAAATCCATTGATTCAATTTGGGGCAATACCCGTGTTTATTGATGTAGATATTGCTACACATAATGTAAAAGCCGAATTGATAGAAGCCGCAGTAAGTAGTAAAACTAAAGCTATTATGATAGCGCATACATTGGGCAATCCATTTAATTTGGATGAAGTAATGCGTGTAGCTAAAAAATATAATTTATGGGTGGTAGAAGATGATTGTGATTCTTTTGGTGCTACTTATAGAGACAAAAAAACGGGCACTTGGGGCGATATTTCTACCTTTTCCTTTTATCCAGCACACCATTTAACTATGGGTGAAGGCGGTGCCGTAGTGGTAAATAATCTTGAATTGGTAAAAATAGCAGAAAGCTTTAGAGATTGGGGACGTGATTGCTATTGCGAGCCAGGAAAAGACAATACCTGTGGGTGTCGCTTTGGTCAGCAGTTAGGCTCTTTACCTTATGGGTACGACCATAAATATACATACTCTCATATTGGCTTTAACCTAAAAGTAACCGATATGCAGGCTGCCATAGGTTTATCGCAGTTACGTAAAGTAGATAAATTTATACAAAAACGTAGAGAAAATTTTGATATGCTGCATAGCAAAATGAAGCAATTTGAAGATATTTTTATTTTACCAGAACCTACACCCAATAGTAATCCATCATGGTTTGGTTTTTTATTAACCTTACGTGAAGGGGATGCCAATGACAGACAAATGTTGGTAAAACATTTAGAAGAACAAAAAATAGGTACCCGCTTATTATTTGCAGGTAACTTATTACGTCAGCCTGCCTATGCGAGTATTGAACATAGAGTTGTAGGAGATTTAACTAATACCGATATTATTATGAATCAATCGTTTTGGTTGGGTGTTTGGCCTGGCTTAAATGAAAGCCATTATGATTATATGGTAGAGGTTATTAAAAAGTATATTTCATAAATTTATATGGTAAAACTCTCTATTGGAATTCCTGTTTATAATCAAGTTGATACTATTAGTGAAACAATAGTATCCATTTTAAGTCAAACAATAGCACCATTTGAAATAGTTGTTTGTGAAAATTATTCAACGGATGGCACAAGGGAAGTAGTAGAATCTTTTGGTGATAAAGTACGTATTATTAGCCCTCCCGAGCATTTAGGGATGGCTGCAAATTGGAATTTTTGTGTAAATGCTTGTGCTGGCGATTGGGTTGGCTTATGTTCAGGTGATGATTTATTATTACCTGATTATGTAAAACATATCACGAAAGCAATTAATAAACATAGTTCTGCAGGATTTATCATGGGTGGCTGGAAGCGGCACTTTACTGAAACAGGTTTATTTGAAGATCACTATTTACTTAGTGTAGCTGAAAAAACAACTTATCCCAAAGCACTTAAAATGCTACTGAGCGGGCCAAAGGCTTCTTTTGCGGCTTTTTGTTTTAAAAAATCTGTATTTGAAACAATAGGCGGCTATGATGTGACATATAACATAATACATGATTGGATGTTGCAGTTTGATTTTGCTGCTACTAGACAAGTAGAGTTTATATGTATTAATCAATTAATTGCGCAATATCGAATTAGTCCAAGGATAGAACTTACCGAATCTAGAAAGATGATAACTTTAAATGATTATCTTGAGTATTTAGAAAATAAAATTTGGACAGCGGAGGGTGGAAATATTTCACATAATACAATAGTTAAATGTGGTAAATCCATTTTTTTATCAATCGTCTTACCGTTTATAAAAGACAGCAATATAAGTGTGCGTGAATTAGATTTAAAGCAACTAGCTAAAATTGGAGGTAAGTTAGGACTTGAAAATGCGTTAAATAATTTTATTAAAGATGGCACTATACCCTCAAAAAAATTTTTTATTAAGTTCAAAAAAGTAGCTAGAAACTTATATCAACATATATATATCGGCTCAAATTAAATTTTGTATTTTGATGAGTATTAACTCTGCCTTACTAAAAAATTTTTTATCTAGTTCTTGGGGTAAGCTATCCATGCTAATTATAAGAGTCATACAAGTTCCAGTAATGATTTCGGCTTTAGGTGCTAAGAATTATGGATTTTGGTTGGTTATTTCATCTTTACCTTCTTGGTTATCTATATCAAATATGGGTTTTGGTAGTGTGGCATCCAACGAAATGGTCTTGTCTGTTTCATCTGGCGATAATAATACTGCTAAAGAGGTTTTTTCAACCTCACTTACATTGGTTTTTTTTATTACAATTATTGGCTCTATATTAGTTAGTGTAATAATACCATGGGTATCTTTTAATCAATTCGTTGAATATGGCAATATTATTGAGTTAAAATATTGTGTTGTATTTTTATCGTTATCAGTTTTTATATCATTCTCTTCTGAGATATATGGGGGGCGACTAAGGGCAGCACACAAAGCACATCAGGCAATGTTACTTGCTAGCTTACGAAATTGGATAGATTTTTTTATCCTCTTGATTGTACTTTCTTTTACCAAGCGGTTCGATTATTTAGCACTTGCTATATTAATAACAACCATACTAGATATGGCTTTAATATGCTTCATAAGTAGGTATGCTTTGCCCTCTGTTAGATTTTCTTTTAAAAATATAAATTTTCACGATGTGAAGCCCCTCTTTAAGAAAGGGCTTGCATTTCAAGCATTTCCCTTAGGAAATGCGCTATTATTTCAAGGAAATATATTAGTTGTTCAATATATAATTGGTCCTTTGGCAGTAGTACTTTTTAGTACATTACGAACTCTAGTAAGAACAATTAATCAATTAATGGAAATGATTAATCAAGTTATTTGGCCAGAGTTAAGCCTAGCTTTCGGAAGCAATAATTTAAAAAAAGCTGCTCAATTGCATCGCTTAGGTGTTGCTATTTCGTTAGCTATTTCAATTGTTAGCGTTTTTATTTTATCTTTTGTAGGCCTACCTTTATATCAAATGTGGACTGGTAAAACAATGCAATTGAATCAATCTTTATTAATTTGTTTCTTATTGCCAATTCCTTTCAATGCTTTATGGTACACAAGTAGCGTAGTACATGTGGCATGTAATAAACATGAGGGTTTAGCTATTAGATATTTAATATCTTGTTTTTTTGGCTTGCTCTCGTGTGCAATATTATCATATTTTATAGGAATTACTGGAGCAGCTATTTCTACTATCGTAGCCGATTTTATTGTAATTCCTTATGTTTTTTCCAAATCTCTTACTCTTACACACGATACGTTTAAAGATTTTAGAGAGCGTTTAGTACTTGATAGTAAGTTTATTGTCAATAAAATTTTGGTTTTAAATAAATTCAAAAGCTAGTTTTAAATTATATTTTATAAAGTTTAGTATCTGTGTTCCTAAATTTATGATTTTAATTATTTACATAGTTTAAACTAAACGGTTCAAGAAAATGATTCTAAGCGTACAATTAAGCAACCATCGATATTTTATGAACAATAAAATATGTTATAATTAGTCTTTTGTTGATGTTTTAGATGTTGGAGGAGTAACAAGTTGGGATATAGTTTTAATCGCATCGCATGTAGCAATTACAACACATGTAGATAGTTACGATTATTATAAAAAATAAATTTACATAAGTTATTATCGCAATAATAATATAAAATAATGTTTAGATTAGCTCACTTGCTCTTATAATGCAGGGTGTTGAACTTGGAAAAGCATGTATCATTGGTGCTGTAGTAACTAAGTGTGTAACATCATTGGCAATAGTTGCACCTGTTTCAGATGGAGTAATTAAATATAAGATAACTAATAATTAAACTATTACTAGGTAGTAATAGTTATTTCATAACACTAATATATATATGAAAGCAATCATTTCAAACGGCAGTTTTCGTTTTCATTTATCAGCTTTAGCGGCTGAAATGGACAGAAGAGGTATTTTAAAACTTTTTTTTACCGGCGGGTATCCCACTAATTTTATACGTTTATTAGCAAGATTTAAAAAAAATAGTCCGAGCATAAATAGGCTTTTAGATAGAGGTTCTGATAACATTGATATAAAGAAAGTATCAGCAGATAATTTTAGCGAAATTTTTATTCGGCTAGGTGTTTCTATTTTTAGTAAAATTTCAATAAAGGCAGAGCAAAGCGTTGTAAATATAGGCTATAGCCTATATTCTTATATATGTGCTATAAAGCTACTTTTTATTAAGGCCGATATTTATCATTATAGAAACTGTTATGGCGGTTTATCTGTTAGGGTAGCTAGATGGCGAAAGATGAAAACTATTTGCGATCATTCTATAGCCCATCCATTTTTAATAGACTATATGACGGTACATAAAGGTCAATATCCTTCAAGTGATAGTTTTGCAAAATTAAAGAATGACTTACTGCCTTTATATAAAAAAATGTATCAAGATCTTGGGCATGATGATACAATTTTAGTAAACTCCGATTTTGTTAAAAATACTATGGTGTACTGTGGTATGCCCGAAAATAAAATAAAAGTTATTTATCTTGGTGTAGATGATGCTTTTTTGAATATTTTACCCCAGTTTAATAAAAATGAAGGTAATATAAATACAATACTTTTTGCTGGTGGGCTGCAGTATAGAAAAGGAATTATTGAGCTTCTTTCTACAATATCTAAATACGAGCAACTTCATGTTGATTTGGCTGGTGGAATTGATTTAGATGTAGCGAATGATGAAAATTTTAAAAAAGTTATTGTAAAAGATAATATTAAGTACCACGGTATTTTAACTCGCAAAGAGTTAGCTTTATTAATGTCTTCTCATAAAATTTTTATTTTTACATCATATTGCGAAGGCTCGGCAAGGGTAATTTTTGAAGCTTTGGCTGCTGGATTATTTGTTATTACTACCGAAAATTCTGGTTCAGTTGTTAAGAATATGGAAAACGGTCTTATTGTAAGGCCTGGCAATGCAATAGATTTAGAGAATGCTATAAACTGGGTACTTGATGCTAATAATGAATGTATTATTAATCAAATTAGGCAACATAATTATAATTTAGTTAGAAGTTTTTATAGGCAGCGTGACTATGGAAATAAGGTTTTTAATTTATACAGCGAACTTAATAGATATTAAATTAAACTAATTTTTTTATTTTGAGTAAAAAGTTAAATTTTTCAGCAATTTTTTTAGTAATACTGCTATCTATTTATGTAAAAATAATTGGATATGTTTATTTAGGAGAAATTGTTTCGATTGTATATATATTATTAAGAGCACCAAAGATTTCAAGAGAACTATTAACGGGTGTAAAATTAATAGGTTTGTGGATATTGGTACAGTTGATATCTGACATTTTAAATAATGTAGACTATGCTTCCTCTGCAAAAGGGATTTTTGCCCCTATTTTAATGATCGCAGCAGTAATTATGATATATAATAATTTTTTAGACAAAAGAGATTTACTTCCCTCGCTGTTTATAGGCTATATCATTGGAATTTTAATTATATTGTTTCTTTCTGTCGATCCTATATTTTTAGATAACCCGTGGAAATGGGGAATAGGTTCCACTGTTAATTTTTTATTTGCAATTTGGTTTTCGTATTTTAGTATTAATAAACGAAATATTGTACTTATTATATTTACACTGGTTTTTGTTGTTATTAGCAACTTTTTTTCAGCTAGATCTATGAGTGGGATGGCTCTTTTTGCTATGATTTTTTATTTGTTAAGAAATAACAAAAAAATTACTAGTACATTAAAAAACGTAATAAACTCTAAGGGAGGGATGATAAAGGTTGTGGTATCAGTATTTTTACTTGTATTTTTATTAAATTTTGTGGTTACTATCATTTTTACATCAGATATTTATCTTAATACATTAGATTCAGCATCAAAAGATAAAATATTGAGGCAGTCTAGTATTAAGTATGGTGCCTTAGTAGGTGGAAGAACTGAGATTTTAATTTCGGCACAAGCTTTTTTTGATAGGCCCTTTATAGGTCATGGCTCTTGGGCAAAGGATTCGCATTACATTGATAATTATGTAAAAATTAGTGAAGACTTAAATTTATCGGATGGTGAAGGATGGAAAGATTGGTCGTATGAACTTGGTTTAATTCCTGCCCATTCTTTTTTAATGGGGGCATTGGTTTGGGGTGGCATTTTTGCTGGCTTTTTTTGGCTTTTTGTTTTGGGAAAAATAATTCGACTTTTTTTTAATCATGCTGAACAAATGAACTATTTTAGTATACTACTTTTAATTAATTTTTTTTGGAGTATTTTGTTTTCGCCATTTGGATACAATAATCGGTGGGCATCGGTATTTTCTCTAGCATTTTTGTTTTATTATGAACGAAAATTGAATAAAAAAAATAGTTAAGCGTGAAAAAAATTTGCTTTATTACTACTGGGAATATTGAAAGTATTGCAACAATGAAGCGAGCATTTGGTATGGCTAACCCACTTACTGCTATTGGATTTGATGTTCATATTGTGATGTTGAATTGTAAAGAGAATATTGAAAGAGCAGCACTAGAGTGTAACGAATTGGTTAATATTCATTGTTTTGAGGCATCTAGTGCTATAAAAGAGATTACACAAAAAACAAGAATTGTAAAGCAAGTTGAGCCTGATTATATATTTTTCTGTGCATTTGTAGCTAGAAATTATATATTACGATTTAAACTTTCCAAAATCCCGTTACTTTTAATAGAACACTCAGAGTTGTTGTCTAGCATCAAATCTTACGGCATAATTAGAAGGATTAAAGAGTTCTTTTTTGAACGATATTCAATTTTTTACGCAGATGGTCTAGTTTGTGCTAGTAAATATTTATTAAATTTTTATGAAAAATTAAATAATTTTGCATATAATAGCAAATTGAAATTTTTGTATTCGCCCTATGCTTTCAATTCTGATATATTGAAACCTGCAATGCCTTCAGATGAATTGTTAAAAAAATATAAAGATAAATTTGTGTTAGTGTTTATGGGATCCCTAAATAGAGATTATGGATTATTTGCAATGCTAAATGCTATGAAAGACGTATCTTCTATAAACAATAATATTATACTTTTATTTATAGGTGGGGGCGAAGATAAGCAAGCAGCAATAGATTTTGTCAATTCCAATAATCTTACTAGCACTGTTCATTTTGCTGGATATGTAGCTGAGGAAGAATTGAGTAGTTATTTATCAGTAGCAAACGCCTTTATAGCTCCTTTAAATAATACAGTTCAAGATTGGGCACGATGTCCTAGTAAAATTTATATGTACTTGCCATTTGGTAAGCCCATTCTTACATGTAAAATTGGAGAACCTGCCGAAATTTTTCAAGATAATGGATTGTATTTTAACACGGAAGATTATAGTACGCTTTCTAACCTAATTTTAAAAGTTTACTCTTCTAATTATACATATTCATTTGGTGAGATAGAAAAGCACACTTGGAAATATAGAGTTGAGGTATTTAATTCTTGGATCGAAGGGTTTGATGTAAAAAAATAAATATTTTTAAGGTATTGCATATTGTTTCCTCTATCCATGCTAAAGCGAGTGGCGTAGCGAAGGCTTTGGTAACTATTGTAAAGCAATTATCTATCAACTGCATTGTTAATGCAGTAGTTAGATTAGACTCGGCTTCTGCAAACTATTTTACAATTTATGCCTTAGGATTAGGCAAAACTAGTTGGAATTATACTAATAAATTGAAACAATGGTTGAATGTAAATCTACGGAAATATGACAGAATTGTTGTACATGGTTTGTGGCAATACCAAAGTTTAGCAGTTTTTAAGGCTTTTGGAAGATTACAAAGAAACAGACCAAAACTATTTGTGATGCCCCATGGGATGCTAGATCCTTATTTTCAACGTTAAACTCAAAGCACTGTGAAATTATTATCAATTATACCTACCATGAATCCTGTTAGTGGTGGGCCAGCACAGGGGTTACGAAATAATATTCCGTTTTGGAAAAAGTATGGTGTTGAACCGTTTGTACTTTGTTTGGATAGCCCAGTTTCTAGTTTTGCTGATGCTGATAATATTATTGCTATAGGTTCTGGCAATAATGCTTGGTCTTATTCTGCTAATCTTGCACCTTGGCTAGAAGAGAACTTAACTAATTATGATTGTGTATTAGTACACGGCCTTTGGCAATATCATGGTTTTGCTCTTAATAAGGCCTTAAACAAATTACGCAAAATGGGTAAAAAGTTGCCCCAAGTTTATGTAATGGCACATGGTATGCTAGACCCCTATTTTCAAAAGGCAAAAGAAAGACGATTTAAAGCAATTAGGAATATAATTTATTGGCATTTAATTGAAAAGCATCTAATAAATAAAGCTGATGGCATTCTGTTTACCTGCCAAGAGGAACTAGAATTGGCAGCTACTAGTTTTTCTGGTTATAAACCGAAAGCCGTTTATAATATCGGCTATGGTATTATTGCGCCACCTCCTTTTAATATACAACATAAACAAGCTTTTGAACTTTTGTGCCCTAATAGTAGAGGCAAGGATTTTTTATTGTTTATTAGTAGAATTCATCCCAAAAAGGGTGTTGATTTATTGATTAATGCGTATAAAATCTTATTAAAATCAAATACTGAATCTAAATTACCATTTTTGGTAATAGCTGGACCAGGACTTGAGACTGACTATGGTAAAATGCTTTTGAAACTGGTACAAGAAGATGAACAATTAAAAGAGCGCATCTTTTTTAATGGGATGCTTGTTGGAGACGCAAAGTGGGGTGCTTTTTACGGCTGTGAGGCCTTAGTACTTCCAAGTCATCAAGAAAACTTTGGAATTGTAGTTGCTGAAGCCCTTGGCTGTTCAAAACCAGTTTTAACTACTAATAAAGTAAATATTTGGCGAGAAATAATTAAGGGAAATTGTGGCATCGTTAATAATGATGATTTAGATGGAACTATTAGTTCATTAAAAATATGGCAAGCAATGTTAGAACAAGAAAAAGTAGAATTTCGAAATAATGCGCTAGCCATATTTCACAACGAATTTACAGCAGAAGCAACGAGTAGAAATTCTGTTAATGTAATGTTAAAAAATAATATAAATTAATTCATTTTCAAGACCTAAGCCTATTTAAAATACGTAATAAACTCTAAGTAGGGATAATAAAGGCTGTATTATCAGTATTTTTACTTGTATTTATATTAATTTTGTATTTACATTTGATTTTTATCTTAATACATTTGATTCCGCATTAAATGGAAATAAAGAGTTGAGGTATTTAATTCTTGGATTGAACGATTTAATGTAAAAAAATAAATATTTTGAAGGTATTGCATATTATTTCCTCTATCAATCCTAAAGCGGGTGGCGTATCGCAGGCTTTGGTAACTATTGTAAAACAATTATCTAGCAAAGGCATTGTTAATGAAGTAGTTAGTTTAGACTCGGCTTCTGCAAACTATTTTAATAGTTACGATTTTAAGATTTATGCCTTAGGATTAGGCAAAACTAGTTGGAATTATACATATAAATTGAAACAATGGTTGAATGTGAACCTACAGCAATATGACAGAATTGTTGTACATGGTTTGTGGCAATACCAAAGTCTAGCCGTTTTTAAGGCTTTTAGAAGATTACAAAGAAACAGACCAAAACTATTTGTGATGCCCCATGGGATGCTAGATCCTTATTTTCAACGTGCTAAGGCGCGACGAATAAAAGCTATTCGCAATTATATTATTTGGCATACAATAGAATATAACCTTATAAACACAGCCGATGGCTTACTATTTACATGTGAAGAAGAAAAATTATTAGCTAGGCAAACTTTTAAAAGGTATCAACCAAAAAAAGAAATTGTAGTTGGGTTGGGTGTAGATGCACCGCCCTTATTTTGCGAGAAAATGAGCACTGCTTTTGAAGCCAAACTTGGTGCAAGTATTACCAAGTATTGGTTATTTATTAGCCGGATTCACCAAAAAAAGGGAGTTGATTTATTAATTAAAGCATATCAAGCCCTAAAGAAAACAGGTGTTCTGTTGCCTAAATTGGTAATTGCGGGACCAGGACTAGAGACACCTTATGGGCGAGCGATGCTAAAATTGGCAGATAATAATGAAGATATTTATTTTCCAGGAATGCTTAGTGGCGATGCTAAATGGGGGGCTTTTTATGGAGCGGAGTTGTTTATATTGCCCAGCCATCAGGAAAATTTTGGCATAGCCGTAGTAGAAGCCTTAGCTTGTGGGCTTCCTGTTTTAATTTCTAATAAGGTTAATATTTGGCAAGAAATTGAAGGCATGGGTAGTGGCATAGTTATTAATGATGATTTAGCAGGGGTTGTAGATGGTATTACTAGATGGAAAATGCAGGTAGATAGTTATATAAAGCAGCAACATGTAAGTGCATTAAATACCTACGATAAGTATTTTACGGTTTCAACAACAAGTACAAAATTATTGGAAGTTATAAATAATTAATCAAAGGATGTTCTCACACAATATTAATAGTACCGATGCCTATAAAAGGCCAATTTTTTCATCAAAGAATAAAATTAAAAGATTGTTGTGGCAAATATGTTGGTTTATTTTTTGTAGGTGGACACCTGCACCATTACATGGCTGGCGAGCAAAGGTGTTGCGTTTATTTGGGGCTAAAATAGGTAATACTAATTTTATTTATTCTAACTGTAAAATATGGGCTCCTTGGTTGCTAGAAACTGAAGATGTAGTGACTATTGGTCGTGGTGTTGAAATATATAATCCTGGTGGTGTTTTTTTAGGGCATCACGCCATTCTTTCGCAAGATGCTTATGTGTGCGGTGCAACACATGACTACAATTCAATTGAGTTTACTTATTTGATGAAAAAAATTGTAATTGAACCCTATGTATGGATTTGTGCCAAAGCAATTGTTTTACCAGGAGTGCAATGCAATGAAGGGAGTATTTTGGCTGCGGGTTCTATTGCTACCAAAAACATGAATCGATGGATGGTATATGGTGGAAATCCTGCCAAGCCTATTAAACAACGTGTAAATTTTCTAAAGTCTAATTAATGATACAAACAAGTTTTGACATTCAATTTGATCTTTGTGTAATAGGAGCTGGACCACTTGGTATAATAACTGCTTTGGAATATTCGGCACTAAATAAAGGCAAAAAGGTGGTTTTAGTAGAATATGGTACAAGAGATAATGACGCAACTAATAACTTAGATGACAGTATTATTATAACTAATAATATTAACCATCACCCACCACATGAATGCACTAACAAGGGATTAGGTGGTACATCGGCAACTTGGGGTGGAAGGTGTGTTAATTTTGACGAAGTAGATTTTTATGATAGAGCAATACTAAAAGGAGGCTGTACTTGGAATATTAATTTTTTTGAAGCAGCAAAGCAATATTATACGAAAGCTATTGCTTATTTTGAATGTGGTGACAATGTTTCTTTTAACTTACAAAATATAGTACCCTTTAAAACAACTTCTATTGCGGAGCATTTTATAAATGGTGATGTAACAGATTCAATTGTAGAAAGATGGAGTATGCCGACAAGATTTGGTAAAAGATATAGAAATGAGTTGCTGGATAATGAAGATATTACTTTATTAGAAGGTTTTGAGGCAAGAAATTTTATAAAATTAGTAGATAGCAGCACTATTTCGGCCTTAACATTAAGAAATACTGTTGATGGTAGTATTGTTACTATTTCTGCTAAAACATTTGTAATTTCTACAGGTACACAAGAAGCAACACGACTACTTTTACGCAATACAATTCTTTTTTCATCTTTAAATAAAATACCCCATGCTTTGGGAAAATATTATCAAGGTCATATATCAGGAAAGATAGCATCAGTAAAATTTTATGGTAATCCTAAGTTAACTGATTTTGGATTTTTGCGTAACGCTGATGGTAGCTATATGCGAAGACGCTTTCAATTTTCTACCAAATTTTTAGTAGAGAATAATTTATTAAATACCGCTATTTGGTTAGACAACCCTTTATATCATGATTCTAAACATAGTAGTGGTGTCATGTCTTTTATGTATATAGCCATGATAACCCCTATTTTAGGGAAAAAGTTAGCACCACCAGCGATAGCGCAGTCTATTACCAAAGGTAAAGTTGAAGGTATTGGCAAACATTTACTTAATATTTTAAAAGACTTCCCAAAATCACTATTTGTACCGGCTGTTATTTTTTATAAGCGTTATCTTTTGAAACGAAAATTACCAGGCATTTTTTTATTTAGCCCCGAGAATAAGTATGCTTTACATTTTCATGCTGAACAAATACCTATTGAAACAAATAATATGCAACTTGATACTGATGGCGAGACACTGGTGATTAATTATCAGATTACTGACAGTGATATACAATCTGTGATACAATTGCATGAGAAATTAGACAACCATTTAAGAGCAAGCAATTGTGGTGAATTAGAATATTGGTATGCGAAAGATGAACTTGCAAATGCTATTAGGCAAATGTCGAAAGATGGTATACATCAATCAGGTACTACAAGAATTGCCAATTCACCTGAGGATGGTGTGGTTGATACCAATTTGAGGTTGTTTGGGACAGATAATATATATATTTGTAGCAGTTCGGTATTACCTACATCAAGTCAAGCTAATCCTACTTTTTTCACTGGCGTACTAGCTGTTAAATTAGCTAATCATTTATCATAAATTCATGAAGAAAATAGAACTTGTAACTGGTATAAAATCTTCAATTTTAGGCTTTGGTTGTGCACCAATTTTAGGTTCAGTAGGTGCGGTAAAATCTAGGAAAGCCATAGCATGTGCTTTGGATTGCGGTATTAATCATTTTGATGTAGCTAGGTCTTATGGTTATGGTGAAGCAGAGGGTTTTTTGGGTAAAGCATTACTAGGTAACCGCTTGAATGTGGTAATAGCGAGTAAATTTGGTATTAAGGCAAATGCAAAAGCTAAGTTCTTAGCTCCAATTAAACCGCTAGTACGATATTTAAAGCAGACCCTAAAGTCTAGTAAAGGAATCCGCCCTCAACCTATTGTAGCAACAACTTTAAACGTAGCTGATAAATTTCATTATCGTATTTCGTTTAATGAAAATGAAATGGTAAAGAGTTTACATGAAAGTTTAAAAGCTTTAAAAACAGATTATCTAGATTATTTTTTTATTCATGAGCCTTTACATACTCTTAAAAATATAGATGAATTGTGTAATGCTGTTATTAAGCTTAAAAGAAGTGGTAAAATTAGGGCTTGGGGTATTGCCTACATGCATGAACAAGCTCATTTGCATCAATCGTATTTTGATGTTTTTGATGTACTTCAGTTTAGTAATTCTTCTAACCAAGCTGAGTATAATAGCAATGTTTTAGTAAGGGGTGAGGCTTCTAATATTATATTTTCACCTCTTAGAGGTAGCAATAAAGAATTATCAGTTGAAGAAAAATTTCAAAAACTGCATCATGATTTTCCGAATACTGTGATGTTATGCTCTATGTATAATGTTAATCATATTAAATCTAATTCGAAATTATTTTCTATATAGTGTTTTAAAATTATGCAAATGAAAAGTGCTTCAAATGTTGATAATACAACCTTAATCTCAAAAATAAGCTATTCTTTTGAGTTATTAAAAATGCGTTTAAAGCCTAATAATAGCAATTCTCAAATAATTCCATGGAATGATATTGACGAGTATGAATACTTAATAAAAAAATACTATCCTGAAGCAGCTAATAATGGTTTATTTCAACAAAAAGTTTTAGAAATTGGATATGGTGCCCGTCCATGGCGCTTAATATGTTTGATGTCTCTCGGTATTGATGCTTGGGGGGTAGATTTAGATAAGCCCGTTTATGGATTTAATTTTTTTCGATTATTAGGTGTACTTAGAAATAATGGAATTGAAAGATTTTCAAAATCTTTTATTCGAGGTCTTTTTTTTGATATCCATGATTTAAAAAAAATTAAAAAAGAATTACTTATACATGGGAAGCAATTGAAAATTGATAAAAGCAGATTGAAAGTTGGCAATGCTGCTGATGAAGAACACTTTGAAGCTAATAGTTTTTCTTTTGCTTTCTCGGAGGATGTTTTTGAGCATATACCCTGAATGTATTACCAAGTGTATTAAAAAATATATCAAGTTGGCTTAAGCCTAATGCTATATTTGTTGTTAGGCCGCATATATATACAGGTATCAGTGGAGGACATGCTACAGATTGGTATCCGCATAAAGTATTAGAAAACTCTGCCCCTTCAACAGGTGCATGGCAGCACTTGTTAAATCCTAATTTTAAAGTTAATACCTATTTAAATAAACTTAGAGTGCGAGATTATATAGAGTTGTTTTCAAAAGATTTTGAGATATTGGAAACTATTGACAAATATAATAATCTCGGTGAAAACTACTTAACCGATAACTTAAAGAAAGAACTTTTTAATGAATTTACTGAGAAAGAATTAATGACAAATCAAGTAGCTTTTGTGTTAAAAAATAACAAAAAACATTAATTCTTAATACTTATACTTTATTCATGGTTTCTATACTTATTCTTACTAAAAACGAAGAACAGGATTTGCCAGGTTGTTTACAATCGGTACAATGGTGCAACGATGTGCATGTATTTGACTCTTTCAGTACTGATAAAACTGTTGAAATTGCAGAAGCTTTTGGGGCTAAGGTTACGCAACGTGTTTTTGATAACTGGTCTGCGCACCAAAATTGGGGTTTAAAAAATATCCCATTTAAACATCCGTGGGTGATGTATATAGATGCGGATGAACGTATTTCTGATGAACTACGTAAGTCTCTTATGGCGTTTAATGATATAAATGAAGAAGTAGCAGCTTATGAAATTAGGCGTAGAGATTTTGCTTGGGATGGCACATGGTTGAAACATGCCCAAATTTCTCCATTTTATTTAAGACTGTTTAGACCTAATAAAATGCGCTATGAAAGATTGGTAAACCCTGTATCTATACCTAACGGGAAGGTAAATAATCTAGATGGTTATTTAGATCACTTTCCTTTTAGCAAGGGCTTTCGTTTTTGGTGGCAACGCCATTTAAGTTATGCAGATATGGAAGCTGCAATGCGGTTAGATGATATGGGGCGTAATGTTAAATTCTCAATTAATATAGCACTTTTTAGTAAAGATTTTACTGAGAAACGCTACCACCAAAAGGGGCTTTTTTATAAATTGCCTGGTAGACCATTGATAAAATGGCTTTATATGGTAGTAGGCAGAAGGGCTTTTTTAGATGGAAAGGCTGGGGTTACTTATGCTACTTTGCAGGCGGTATATGAGTATTTTATTGTGTTGAAAACAAAAGAATTACTTAAAAACAGATAGGATTTAGCGTTTATAATGATTAATAAAAAAATTCTTCTAATATCCTACAACTACGCCCCTGAACTTACAGGTATTGGTAAATATAATGCAGAAATGTGCGAGTATTTGGCTAGTATAGGGCATCATGTAAAAGCCATAACTGCTTATCCTTACTATCCTAATTGGCAGGTATTTGACGGCTATAAAAATAATTGTTACCAAAAAGAGGTATTAAATGGGGTGAAATTAGTAAGATGTCCATTATACATACCCTCAAAACCTACGGGGCCAAAGCGTATTTTACAAGATTTTAGTTTTTATATTAGTACGCTTTTTGTTGTGATGTGGCAAATTATTACGTTTAAGCAATACGATATTGTTATTACGCCTTCGCCAAGTTTTATGTGTGGTTTTCATGGTTTACTGTTAAAACTGTTTAGGCCATCTACCCAATTTGTCTATCATATTCAAGACTTGCAGATAGACGCTGCTATTGACTTAAACATTATTAAGCAAGCGTGGCTACAAAAATTATTAATTGGTATTGAACGCTTTATATTAAACCATGCTAGTATTGTTGCCACCATATCTACCGGTATGCAACAAAAAATATTGGCTAAACAAACAAATATTACTAATGTATTACTATTTCCTAATTGGGTAGATAATGCTAGAATATTTATAACTCAACCCAGTACTGCTGCTATTGCCGCTTTAGGTATTCCATTAAACAAAAAAGTATTTTTTTATTCGGGTGCCATTGGCGAAAAACAGGGCTTAGAAATTATTTTGGCAGTAGCCCCAACTATTGCCCAAAAATGCGTTGATGTGGTTTTTGTAATTTCTGGTTCAGGTCCCTATAAAGAAAAATTAAAGCAAGAAGTATTAGATAAGTATATTACTAATGTTTTATTTATAGATTTGCAGCCGATACCCATTTTTAATCAATTATTAAATTATGCCTACTGCCACTTAGTAATACAAAAAGAAAGCACTGGCGATTTGTTGTTGCCATCAAAATTAACTAATATATTGGCAGTGGGCGGCTTATCTATTGTTACCGCAGTAAAAGGCACTACTTTGTACGATGTGATAAACACATATCAAATGGGTATATTAATAACTCCAGAAACTGTATTGGCTTTTGAGCAAGCAATTGTAAATACGGCTAATTTCAATAATTTGCAAAAATCTAAAATTTCAGAAAATGCCAGCCAATATGCCAAAAACTATTTGAATAAAGCCAATGTATTAAATTCCTTTATCAATCAAATTTACCAAACAAATTAAACTAAAACATATTTTCATGAAAATCGCTATTGTTGGTACAGGCTATGTAGGCTTGGTTTCGGGTACTTGTTTTGCTGAAACAGGTAATAAAGTAACTTGTATAGATATTGATCAAAGTAAGGTAGATAAACTTTCTAGCGGGCAGATTACTATTTATGAACCAGGATTAGAAAAAATTTTTTTACGAAATTTGAATGAGAAGCGCTTAACCTTTACTACTTCGTTAGCCGAAGGGGTAAAAGATGCTGCTATTATTTTTTTGGCATTACCAACACCACCTGGTGCCAACGGCAGCGCCGATTTAAAATATGTACTTGGCGTAGCAACCGATTTGGGTAAAATAATGACCGATTACAAGGTGATTGTTGATAAAAGTACGGTACCAGTAGGCACCGCAGAAAAAGTGTACAATGCTATTGCTGCCAACTATAAGGGCGAATTTGATGTAGTAAGCAACCCCGAGTTTTTGCGTGAAGGTGTGGCCGTAGAAGACTTTATGAAGCCCGACAGAGTGGTTATAGGTGTAAAAAGTGACCGTGCTAAACAGTTGATGGCCGATTTGTACGCACCTTATGTACGCCAAGGTAATCCTGTGATTTTTATGGACGAAAAAAGCGCTGAGTTAACTAAATATGCTGCCAATTCTTTTCTTGCTACTAAAATTTCATTTATGAACGAAATAGCGCAATTGTGTGAGCGCTTAGGTGCCGATGTAGATATGGTGCGCCGTGGTATGGGAAGTGATAACCGAATAGGAAAAAGGTTTTTATTTCCAGGTATTGGTTACGGTGGTAGTTGTTTTCCTAAAGATGTACAAGCTTTAATTATGTCATCTGAAGAAGTAGGCTATAATTTTCAAATACTTAAAGCAGTAGAAGATGTAAACGAGGCCCAGAAGCTACATTTAATACCTAAAATAAAAACCTATTTTAATAATAACATTAGTGGCAAGCACTTTGCTTTATGGGGCCTTGCATTTAAACCTAATACCGATGATATACGTGAGGCCCCCGCTTTATACATAATAGATGCCTTGCTTGCTGCCGGTGCTACAATAAGTACTTACGATCCCGAAGCAATGCCAAATGTAAAAGCATTAATAGGCAATAAAGTTAATTTTGTTCAAAATCAATATGCGTGTTTAAACGATGCGGATGCTTTAATAATTGCCACAGAATGGTCTGAATTTAGAACGCCAGATTTTGAACTAATTGAAGAAAAATTAAAAAACAAAGTAATTTTTGATGGTAGAAATTTGTTCGATAATACTTACATGAAAAAGTATGGCTTTCATTACGAGAGTATTGGCAGGCCATAAGTTATAAAAAGCCCCTACCCCAAAAGGAGAATTGAGGCACCGAAAAAGCAAAATCATTCACGAGCAGTAATTATAGCAACAATGAGTTCCAAAAATAATACTAACCCTAATAATTCAGTTTTAGCGGCAACTGGCAAGCGTGTATTAGTTACGGGTGCCGCTGGCTTTTTAGGCTCGCATTTGTGCGACCGTTTTATTAACGAAGGCTACCATGTAATAGGCATGGACAACCTGATAACTGGCGATTTAAAAAACATAGAACATTTACTTCCATTACCAACATTCGAGTTTTACCACCATGACGTGTCTAAGTATATTCATATACCAGGTCAGTTAGATTATATACTTCATTTTGCTTCGCCTGCTAGCCCCATTGATTATTTAAAAATACCTATTCAAACCTTAAAAGTAGGTTCCTTAGGTACGCATAACTGTTTAGGTTTAGCAAAAGCAAAAAAAGCAAGAATTATTATTGCTTCAACAAGTGAAATTTATGGTGATCCCTTGGTGCATCCACAAACAGAAGCGTATTGGGGCAATGTCAATCCAATTGGTCCGAGAGGTGTTTATGATGAGGCAAAACGCTTTCAAGAAGCAATAACCATGGCTTACCATACATTTCATGCAGTAGAAACAAGAATTGTACGCATATTTAACACCTATGGGCCTAAAATGCGTTTAAATGATGGTAGGGCTTTGCCCGCATTTATTGGGCAGGCGTTGCGTGGCGAAGACTTAACTGTATTTGGTGATGGTAGCCAAACACGTTCTTTTTGCTATGTAGATGATTTGGTAGATGGGATATATCGTTTATTGATGAGTGACTACGCAATGCCTGTAAACATTGGTAATCCCGATGAAATTTCTTTGCTAGATTTTGCTAAAGAAATTCTAGCATTAACAGATGCTTCGGTTAAAATTTCGTACAAACCTTTGCCAAAAGATGATCCCAAGCAACGCCAACCAGATATTACCAAGGCGAAAGAAATTTTAGGATGGTCGCCTAAGATAAATAGGGCAGAAGGCTTAAAAAGAACCTACCAATATTTTAAAAGTTTACCCAAAGAAGAATTATTTAAGCTACCAAAGGAATTTTAACCCCCCAAGATGGATGCCCCGCTTTTGTCTGAATTAGGATTTTTAGGATGCTTTCCCTTGTCATGCTGAGGAACAGCCTGCCCCTTTTTGTCTGAACCAGGATTTTTAGGATTATTATGATTTTCAAGATGCTATGCCTTAAAGCTAATCCTTGGAGGTTTTGCAAAACCTACGAGGATTTTAGTGACAGAAACACAGAATATTGACGGTCTACTCACTAGTGAGCCACCATTTTACTGGTGATATATCAGATTTCAGTATTGCGCTATCATTTTTTAGTAGTCATATATCACATTTCTGAATTACTATGCCATCTTTCACTAGTCATATATCACATTTCAGTATTGCCCTACCATTTTAAAGTACTGAGCCACCATTTTAAAGTGGTGAGCCACCATTTTAAAGTGGTGAGATAACATTTTTTAGTGCTGCCTTGCCATTTTTTAATATATACTATAGACACTATCTACAATCTTTTAGCCTTTTAGCCTAAGCCCAAAGGGCTGACATGATTATAGCAATAGAAAAACAAATGTGCATTAACCCTGAAAGGGTGGCATAATTATCTATCCTGTTTCTATAATCATGTCAGCCCTTCGGGCTTTATTATTAAGGCATTTGGTATAACTATTCCGTGTATTCGTGTGCCTTCGTGTGTATTCGTGTATTCGTGGCATAACCATTCCGTGTCTCTGTGGCTACCGTGGCATAACCATTCCCTACCGCCGTGTGTCGCTCTGTCGCCGTGTCGCCGTGGCATAACCATTCCTTACCGCCGTGTGTCGCCGTGGCTACGTGCCTCTGTGGCTATCATAAACTAGCAATGCCAACCTTTTTACAGGTTGGCATCGCCGTGTGTCGCTGTGTCGCCGTGCCTCTGTGGCTACGTGGCAC
>JASGCX010000046.1 GCA_030053925.1 Flavobacterium sp. | reverse complement strand
AAATGGTTTGGTACAGATTTAAAAGCATTGTTGTAAAAAGCTGTAGCTAGAAAGAAAGTTGGCTTACGCAAAAATGCTTCCTGCTATTAACTTAGCAACAATATAACGGAGATATTAGCACATTTGCCAAATGGAAAAAGAAGATTTCAGAAAAGTATCTGAAGATGCACAATACCACATTTGTAAAAGAGCAATAGAACTTATAATAAGTGGCAAAAAGAAAGGCGAAGTAGCCAAACTATTTGGCGTAAAAAGTGGCACTATATCTGCGTGGGGTTAAAAATTATAAAGCATCAGGAACTAAAGGTTTGAAGGGAAAAACAAGAGGCGTAAAATCAGAAGATAAAAAACTTTTGAGTGCGTCTCAAGAAAAAACTATTCAGTTAATGCTAATAGATAAAATGCCCGACCAATTAAAATTGCCTTATGCTTTATGGACACGTAAGGCAGTTAAAGAGCTGGTTGAAAGAGCGTTAGGAGTTGTATTAGATATAAATACAATGTGATATTATCTGCGAAAATGGGGCTTTACACCACAAAAGCCAAAGAAAATGGCTTATGAGCAATGTTCCCAAAAAGTTCAAAAATGGTTTAACGAACAATATCCTGCCATTTAAAAAAGAGCCCAAACAGAAAATGCCGAGATACCAGCTTAATTTATTGCCGTTATTTTTCCCTCATATTGCTAGCATAGTACTTTCGCTAAATGGCATCATAATCTCTCACATTCTTAAACCTTTCTTTCAAAGTAATTAACAAAGAGTTTCACAGTTTTACACTTAATTCGCACCATGAAGAAAACGCTTTTGGCAATGGCTGTGCTTCTTGCAGCTTGTGGCTCTAAAAAAAAAGTACCCGATGTAAGCGCCATAAAAGTAAGCTTACAAACCATCCGTTTTGAGCAGGCTTTTTTTAAGGTAGATACTACTACTATTGGTGCATCGTTGCAGCAATTGCACACCACTTATCCTGGCTTTACGCAAGATTTTCTGTACAATATTTTAGGCACCCACAACAATGACGACAGTGCTAAAAAAGATGTGGTGGCTTTTACTACTAGCTACAAACTGTTGTACGATTCTGCACAGATTATTTTTAAAAATTTTGCCCCAATAGCGCAGCAAGTGCAGCAGGGTTTGCAATTTGTACACTACTATTTTCCTAAATATCCTTTGCCTAAACAGTTAATTACGTTTGTTGGTCCCATAAATAGCTATGGCAATATTATTACGCAAGATGGTTTAGCCGTGGGCTTGCAATTGTACATGGGCAACCAATATTCGCTGTACCAAACCGAGGCTTTTCAAGGTTTGTACCCTGCATACGTATCTAGGCGTTTTACACCAGAATACATACCTGTAAACTGCCTTAAAAATGTGGTAGATGATATGTATCCGCACCAAAATACTGCGAAGCCTTTGGTACAACAAATGGTAGAAGCTGGTAAACGCTTGTACTTGTTAGATGCATTTTTACCCTACGCAAATGATACCTTAAAAACTGGCTACACCAAACAACAATTGGCTACTTGCTACAAAAACGAGCGCAATATTTGGGCGTTTTTTATTGAGAATAATTTGCTGTACGAAACAGATCCTAACAAAACCAATGCTTACCTAAACGATGGCCCAAACACTCCAGAAATTAATACCACCGCACCAGGTTTTATTGGGCAATTTGTAGGCTGGCAAATAGTGAAAAACTGGGCAGCTAAAAACAACAAAATTACCTTGCAGCAATTGTTGGCCACACCTGCCAAAAAAATATTTGACGAGGCAAAGTATAAACCATAATTAGTTTGAAGTTTGGAATTTGTAGTTAACCTCAAACTATACATTTTAAACTGTTGTTGGGTATTTAGGTTTTGTAAGGTGTAAGTACCGTGCATTTTACCTATTTCGGTACGTAAGTTGCAGCCGCTACTATTAAGTATAAACCATAATTAGTTTGAAGTTTGGAATTTGTAGTTAACCTCAAACTATACATGTTAAACTGGGTTTAGTTGTACTTTGTTGGTACAATCATTTGAAAAGCAGGAATATTTACCTTAAACTGTTGTTGGGTATTTAGGTTTTGTAGGGTGTAAGTACCGTGCATTTTACCTATTTCGGTACGTAAGTTGCAGCCGCTACTATATTGAAATTGTTGACCACTAGCAATAACTGGTTGTTGGCCCACAACACCTTCACCTTCTACTTCTCTTTGCTCGCCATTACTATCAAAAATATGCCAATGGCGGGTTAATAATTTTACGGCAAACGCATTGCTATTTTCAAGGGTAATGCGGTAGGCAAACATAAACTCATTGTTCAAAGGGTTACTATAATCTGGCTGATAGTACACTTCTACGCTTACCTTAATACCTGCAGAAATTTTGCTTACCATTTTGCGTCAGTTTTTATAAAGATAGAAGAAAAAATTACAACCCTGTAGCTATTGGGTTTAAGTTGCTAGTTACACGTTTTTTAGCCTACATTTGACACTTTCGCATTGACGTATTTTTTATGGATAAATTTATTGTTTCGGCACGTAAATACAGACCCCAAAACTTTAATACAGTTGTTGGGCAAAGTCATATTACCACTACACTAAAAAATGCCATTAAAAACAATCAATTAGCACATGCTTTTTTGTTTTGTGGGCCACGTGGTGTGGGCAAAACTACCTGTGCTAGAATTTTAGCCAAAACCATTAACTGTACCAATCAAACACCAGAAGGCGAAGCTTGTAACACTTGCAATAGCTGCGTTTCGTTTGATGCTGGTACGTCTATGAACATTCATGAATTAGATGCTGCTAGTAACAACTCGGTTGATGATATAAGAAGCCTGGTAGAACAGGTACGCTTTGCGCCGCAAGCTGGCAAATACAAAGTGTATATTGTAGATGAGGTACACATGTTGAGTACAAGTGCCTTTAACGCATTTTTAAAAACGCTTGAAGAGCCGCCACCTTACGCCATTTTTATATTGGCTACCACAGAAAAACATAAAATTTTACCTACTATTTTAAGCCGATGTCAAATATTTGATTTTAAGCGCATTACCACCAACGATACCGTAGAACATTTACAAGAAATTGTACACAAAGAAGCCATAAAAACCGACAAAGCTTCGCTGCAAATAATTGCAC
Source organism: Flavobacterium sp. (assembly GCA_030053925.1). Taxonomy (GTDB): domain Bacteria; phylum Bacteroidota; class Bacteroidia; order Chitinophagales; family Chitinophagaceae; genus Parasediminibacterium. Next base: position 29,243 of record JASGCX010000046.1, on the reverse strand, counting down.
AAAAAAGCGAAGGTTGTATGCGTGATGCTTTGAGTATTTTGGATAAAATAGTGAGCTTTACTAATGGTGAAGTAACCTATCAAAACACACTTGAACACCTTAATATTTTAGACCACGACTACTACTTTAAACTGCTAGAAGCCTTGCTAAAACAAGATATGGCTGGCGCTATGTTGCTATACGATGAAATTAATAGTAAGGGCTTTGAAGGTGATTTGGTATTGAACGGCTTTGCAGAATTTATTCGCAATATTTTGGTGTGTAAAGATGCCCGTGCTGTAAAATTGCTTGATGTGGTAGAAGGTATGCAAAAAAAATATGTAGCAACTGCTGCAAGTGTAAATGCAGGCTATTTGGTAAGCACCTTAAACATACTTAACGAGGCCGAAGTAAACTTTAAAATGGCTCGTAATAAGCGCTTGCATGTAGAGTTGGTAATTATCAAGCTCAACTTTTTACAACAAGCCATTGAAATGTCAATAGATGACAATGGCCTTGTAAAAAAAAAACGAGTTGATGGACCAATAGCCATTAAAACCAAGCCTGTAAGTTCTATACAAATAAAACAAGCTAAAAGCAGCACAAAACCTGCCGAACCAAAGTTGTATATTCAGCAAGAGAACCCGTTGACGGTTGACCGTCTACCGTCTACCGAAATACCTCATACCAGCCAGTTTCAACCTGCAACTAGTAACCTGCAACCGCTAACCGTTGACCGTCAACCGTCTACCGAAATACCTCATACTAGCCAGTTTCAACCTGCAACTAGTAACCTGCAACCGCTGACCGATGACCGTCAACCGCTGACCAATTATCTTACTGATGGCTCATCTAAACGCAGTGTTTTAGATGTATTGCGTGAAAAATATGGCGATAAATATATCATTCAACAAGTAGAAGACCCAATACCTTTAAGCATAGAAAGCTTACAAGGTTATTGGGATTATTATGCTAATAAACTTAAAGAAGAAAACAAACACTCGCAAGTAAATGCGTTTAATACTGCCAAATTGGTAATAGAATCTGATACGGTGTTTACTGTAATTGTTGATAGTTCGCTACAGCAAAAATTTATTGAGCAAGAAAAAACCATGATGCTTGATTTTTTGCAAAGGAAATACCGCAACCGTACAATTATGTTCAATTTTATTATTGAAGAAGGCGAAAGGCAAGAGGCGCCTAAATACGCTAGTGCTTCTGATAGATTTAATAGAATTGCAGCGCAATATCCTTTGGTAAAAGCCTTGCGTGATAACTTGAAACTACAACTTGACAACTTTTAATATTGCAGATAAAGAAAGCAGATAGCAGCTATCAAAAAAGATGTGGCAACTGTAGCAAATTTTTAAACACTGCAAAGCTTCGTTGAACGCTATTATTAAAAAATAAGTAACAGTAGACCTTGTAAAATGAATAGCTAAAACTTATGAAACAGCAATAAATAGGGCTTTTATTTAGCAAAATTGGTATTGGCCACATACAAAAAAGTGTTTGCTGCCTTTAAAAAAGGTTACAAACACTTTATAAAATAATCCTTTGTGCCTATATGGCTATGTGGTTAAAAACTACCTATTTCAAATTCACCGTTTTATCTTTTGGATATTTTACCGTGTAGTTTAAACGTAGTTTTTTGCTTTCGCCTGCGGCTAATGGCAGCTTCCAAGTTACAATGCCTGTTTCTTCGTTTATAGATGCATCTGCACTTTCAAGCAATTGCACTTCCATTTCTTTATTTGTAGCCAATGGATATTGATCTTTAACCAATAAATTGATGGCTTCTTTTTTATTGTTCTTTACAGTAATCTCGTAGGTAATTTTTTGTAGTTTATTGCTACCTAAAAATTTCACACTACTAAAATCGGCTAGTTTTTCTCGTTTAATAGCTACACGTTTGTCTTTACCCAAGGTTAAGTTTAAAGTATCAGTTGTAGTATTTGGGTCAATAAAAGACTTGCCCACATAAGTACCTTCAAAAATAATATTGGCATCACCGGGCAGTAAATTCAGCTTTTCCCAATTGCTTATTTCTGCTAGTAAATACACATCTTTATCTAGCTTAGGCACTGCGTAATACTTGTAATTAGTAGGTACTTCAACCGCTTTTAACGTAGCCGTTTGTTCTTTACCATTACTAGCAATATCGTAAGGCAAATCAATATCGTAATTAATATTTAAAGTACTTTCAGATACGGTGATATAATCGTTTAAGCCATCTTTAAGTGTAATTAATATTACGCCATTTGAACCTCTAGCACCATATATTGCTGTTGATGAAGCATCTTTTAACACATCTATATTCTTGATAGCGTTAGGATTAATTTTTGTTGCTTCACTAGCACTCATAGGTGTACCATTTACAACATATAATGGCACATTTGAACCGCTTTTTGATGCGACGCCTCTAATTCTAATATTTGACGCAGCACCTGCGTTACCAGTAACTACAACATCTTCTAAGCTTTTACTTAGTTCATTTTTAGCAATTTGAACACCAGGCACTCGACCTAGCAAGGCTTTATCCATGTTTGTAAATGGATTTACATAAGCCAAAAACCAACTCTGCAATACAGGCGCATTGCCCCATTGGCTTGGTGTAGCGGTAGATAATGATAGTTTTACTTGCTTCCAATCTAGCCCCGTTGTTTGAAACATTTTGGCTTTATACACCAATTTCATTGGGTTATTAATATCTGTAACATTAATATCGTAAAAAGGTGTCCAATAGGCATTGGGCGTTATGTACAATACGGTAAAATTATAGTTGCCAGCCAGCGCAGCATTTAGCTGTAACACAAGCCTGCCAGTACTTTTAGCGTTCTTCTGTTCTTCTTCTTGCAACTGATTATTTAAGCGTTGTACTTGTTCTTGTAATTTTTTAAGTATTGCATTTTGCTGCACCAAATCGGTTTGTATTTCTAGCGATTTGGCTTTATAGTAATCCATCAGCTTTATTAACTCGGCTACACTTAGGCCATTTTGTGTGCCCTTAATATCTCTGTTCAATTTTAGCACTTGCAATAAATCGGTAGCAATACCAATATTGGTTTGCAGTTTGGTAATGTCTTGCTGTAGTTTCTCTACGCTATCAGTCATCGCTTTTACCTTTGACGAAGCAATGTTTGGCTTTAAATAATAATTCTGAAACTCAATACCTACAATGGTTACAGCATTAGGTACTTTTACCTGAATACTATTAATGTCTACCTCGTTACTAATACCATCAATGGTAAGTTCGTTATTGCCTTGTTGCAAAACAGCTTTGGTATCGTGTGTTAATTCGGCACCACTTCGGTAAATAATAACCGATTTTAAATGTGCGTTTACGGTATTTTTTTCATCGCCTGCAAAAGCAGTAACCATAAAAAATAGATAGCAAATAGACAAGCAAATTTTTAAGTACTTCATAATTTTTAACTTTTAATTTCAGATGCCACAATTGTTGCAATTACATAAACCAATGTAGTAAATTCTGTTAAATAAATGTTGTTGTAAAAGTTGAAGGGTATTGTTTATGCCTCAAAAAAAATGCTGCCATTTACTTTTTAAAACGCATAAAAAGAGGCTGACTCATAAATAAATGAACGCTTTTAAAATTGCTTAAACAAGCTCGGTTCTACAACAGAGATTTTAAGAAATTCTGAAAAAAGTTATTTATGCGTCAGCCACATCAATCTAGCCAAGTGGTCTCGCCAAGAATCGAACTTGGATCTAGAGTTTAGGAAACTCCTATTCTATCCATTGAACTACGAAACCATTGGCAGCGAAAATAATCGTTTCTTTAGCATCTTAAAAAAACATTCTTGCCATGATGCTTAAACACACACTTGCCTGTAGTATGCTACTGCTAGCTACTGCTAATATTTTTGGGCAAAATAAAACCTACGCAAAAATTAATCATACCGCTGTGTATGTGGTAAACCTTGCAGCTAGTAAACATTTTTACCAAAACATTATTGGGCTAGATACAATACCCAACCCTTTTAATGATGGTAAACATGCTTGGTTTAAAATAGGGCCGGGCATAGCCATGCATGTAATTGAAGGTGCCCAAACAAAAAAAGACTACTATAAAAATCAACATACCTGCTTTAGTGTTACATCTGTAAAAGCATTTACCCAACTACTAAAAAAGAACAACATTATGTGGGAAGACCGTGATGGTGGTAAGCAAGCCATTACTGTAAGAGTAGATGGTGTGCAGCAAATATGGCTACAAGACCCAGACGGTTATTGGGTAGAAATAAACGATGCTAACAACTAATACTGGCAAAAAACAATTTAATAGTACCAAATCTTGGTTCAGATGTTATATTTGCCAACCTTTTAAAAGGCTTAACTATGAAGTTTTATAATCTGTTAATTAAATACCGTTTCTGGCTTAGCATCGTTGCTATTGTAGGCGGTATATTGCTACAACTAACTGGTTTATCAAGTTTTTGGCCTGTATTTCCTTTGTATTTTATTGGCGTAGTTGGCTTGGTGAGTCACTTTGTAATTGGTCCAATGCGCATAATTCAAGTGCCAATGGAAGCAGGTAATATTGAAGAAGTAGAGCGTATTTTAAATAGCATTTGGTATCCTAATTTGCTATACAAACCTGTACGTAGCACTTACTATACCATTAAAGGCAATGTGGCCATGATGAAGCAAGATTTTGATAGCGCAGAAAAATTTTTAAAACAAAGTAATCATTTGGGTAGCCCAATGCCCGATGCCCAAGGTTCTAACAATTTGCAACTTGGTATGATGGCAATGCAAAAAGGCGACCTTAAACAAGGCGAATCTTACGTTCGTGCTGCATTGCGTTTGGGTCTTTCAGATAAAGAAAGTTTAGCCCTTGCCTACCTAACTATGACGCAAGTTTTTATAAATAAGCGTCAATTTAAGGCAGCTAAAGATTTTTTTCGTAAGGCAAAAGAATGTAAGGCAAAAAGCCAACAGATTATTGATCAAATAAAAGATATAGAAAAATATATTTCTCGAATGCCTAATTAGTAGTTTTTTGTAACCGGCTTTATGGCATTTTTAACTTAGTTGCGTTGCCGCTACCGATAGCTATTGGTAGCGGCACTTTATTATGCCACCACTTTTATTGCACTGTAGTTTTATTGCCACTAAACGGGTTTATTATGGCTGCATACACAATTTTTTATTTTTTGGTTGATTTTTAAATGTTAGCCAACTGTTTAAAAGTTGGCAACCATTGCCTCTCAGCAGAAAAAAAATTATGCACCCTTTATTGTAGCTACTACAGCAATCTTGTTTATTTTCATGTAAATATTTTTTTTATGAACGCAATAGGCAATGTTATTTGGTTAATATTTGGCGGCTTCATTTCTGCAATGGGTTATTTCTTTGGTGGTATTGTGCTTTGCATAAGCATTATTGGTATTCCATTTGGCTTTCAGTGTTTTAAAATTGGCTTTATGGTGTTACTACCATTTGGCAGCAAAGTAGTAAGCAATAGTAGCAGCACAGGTTGCTTATCGGTTATCTTCAATATTATTTGGTTATTTTCTGGTGGTTTGTACACCGCTTTAACGCATGTAGTATTTGGTTTTTTATTAAGCCTCACCATTATTGGCTTGCCTTGGGGCCGTCAGCATTTTAAATTGGTAGAATTATCGTTAATGCCATTTGGCAAACGCATTGTAGCCACCTAAAAAAGCCACCTGCTTGCAGGTGGCCTTCTGACATTGTTGTCAGCAGATTATTTGATGGATAAGCCCGATTAACCTTTGCTAACCAAAAGCTTCCATGACTGATCTGTAGATTGCATGAATACCTCCTTTTCTTTGGTGAGTTGGAAACATGAAAGTACAAGAAATACAGTGAGCAGCAAAGTTTTTTACTGGTAATGTAAAGTTAGTTTTAACGAAGGGGTAACACGTTTAAACAAACCTGTAAAAAACAACTCTGGCTCTAGCTGTAACCAACCACTTCGCACACCAGGCAAGCCAAGTTTAATGGTGTTAGGTGCAAACCAATTGCCCTGCTGCCTTACTAAATAACCAAGTGATACATTGTTTACAAAATCAAACCCTTTTTTACCATTTAATTCAGTCTCAATATATCGTAAGGTTATAAAATCATTTCTATCGGTTATTGTGCTATTATTTACATCTCTACGAAAGAAAAAATAAGGCTCCCACATCGCAAATATGTATTGTCTACTTAAATCACAATTGCCAAATGTGTAGCGTAAGCCTGCTGCCATTGATGGCACAAAACTGCCATTAACATATTGCAAACTGCTGTAAATATTAGGCAGAAGTTCTGGTCTTTGGCTACTGTAATATTTAATATGCACCATTTTAGATGGTGAAAACATTTCATTTGTATTCATATTAAAATATGCCGAATATCTACTTTTCGCATCTGCTTTATTTACATACTCTGGCGTAATTTCTTGTTTCAATCTATTTAGGCAAGTAAGTAGTGCGCTTTCTGGTAATGTGTATATATCGCTTAGATTATTGGCTAAAATGGTAATAAAAAAGTCTTCATAGCGTAGTACGTTCATCTTTTTAACACCACCAATTAACTTGATACTATCACCGTTGGTAGTTTTATATTTTATTCTAAGCGTATCTTGACCAACTTTCAAATCAGCTAATTCGTTATTGTTAATGGTATAAGTGCTTGAGTTATTAATGTGATTCGTAATTTTTATTTGTGGTTTTATGCCGCCCATCACATAGTCAACACGTCTTACAATTGCATCTTGTTTTAGCGAATCGCTCAAATAACGCAAATCATTTTTAACAATAGTGAGCATAGAATCTAAATTAGGCAGGTTATTTAGTTGCTTAATATTTGTTAGTTCAAGCAATACTCTTGTCGATTTTTGAACATTATAAAAATTAAATACCACTTTTGTTTTACCCGGTTTTGGAAAATTAAAAATCAAGTCTGCAGTAGTAGTTGGGGCATTGTTGTAATAAATCCCTTGATAGTAAAATCTAGTATTCTGTGCACGCAAAGCGGTGGCTGTTCCTGCCAAAAGCAGGAAAAAAAGGATTGTTTTTTTCATAAATTTTTATTGATTATCGGTTAAAGATGTATTTGTAAACGTGTTTACAGTAGTGGGTTTAGGTTTAAATAGCCACCAAGGTTTGTTGGCATCAATTGGTGTTGTGTTTTCTTCCTGTTGGTGAGTTTGGTTATAATCGTTTCTTGTAAGCACAACTGGTTGTGTTATTACTTCGCCTAATTCATTTATATGTATTACTTTCCTTTTAGGCTTAGTAGTTACTACCTGTGCATTAATATTATTTTTTTGTACAAAAGTATCAACCATATTGGCAATAGCAATTTCTGCTACAACTAAATTAGATGCAGCAATAGTTGTCTTGTTTATCACTTTAATAGTGTCTATTTTAACAGTTGTTTCTGCAATGTTATTCTCAGATGTTTTTGTGGTTTTTAAGCTAATATTTTTATGGTTATGAGCTTGTTTTATACTGGCATTTTGCAGTGTTTTATTAGTTTGAGTAGTAATTATTATAGATGAATTTGACAAAGTAGCTACTTCTGTATGCTTACTATAGTTTAGCCATAATACTGTAGAAAAGGCGATAAATAATGATGCCGCAGCCCAATACCACCAAACAAGTTTTCTCTTATTTGGCGAAGCTTGTAGCTTATTTTCTAATTGCTGCCATGTAGCAGGTGGGCTGAATGTAAAAGCACTTGGCACTTCTTTCATCCCTTCAATTTTATTTCTCAGCTCGTCATCGTATTTTATTATTAACATACACTTTGTTTTGCTGTTGTAATAATTGTTGTAGCATCAACCTTGCTTTATTTAATTGACTTTTACTTGTTCCTTCGGTAATTTTTAGCAAGGCTGCTATTTCTTTATGCGTCATTTGTTCTATCACAAACAAATTAAACACCGTTCTATAGCCTATTGGTAATTGAGTGATTAACTCAAATATTTCATTGGCACTTATGTTGCTTATTGCAGTTTCGTCAACTGGTATTTCATCTTCCATCTCGTTTGCAACAAATAAATAATTACTCTTTTTGCGTAGTTCCATCAAACATTCATTTACCAGTATATGCTTCATCCAAGCATAGGTTTCTGCGTCGCTTTTGTAAGTAAATGTTTTAAGCGATTGAAAAATCTTTAGATAGCCGCTCATCATGGTATCTTCTGCTTGCTCGTCTGTTGTCAAATACCTTCTACACAGCAAAAAAAATGAGGTAGCATACTTGTCAAACAAGTATTTCTGTGCGGTAATGTTGCCTGCCTTACATTCTTTTATTAGATACGGTAATTCCACGCAAAAGATTAAATGCAGATAAAGATAAAATGGTTGCACGGGCAATCAAATTTTTTAAAAATCACATTAAAATCAGCCGCATCAGTTTAATCTGTGTTGCTATCCCTTCACCCAACTTGTTATCTTCGTACCATGCCTTTTCAATTGCAATCACCTTATCAACCATCGGGCGACCAACCTTCTGCTATTAAACAATTAGTAGAAACTATTAACCGTGGCGAGCAGTTTCAAACGCTGCTTGGTGTAACAGGTAGTGGTAAAACATTTACCATGGCCAATGTAATTCAGCAAACACAAAGGCCCACACTAGTTTTAACACACAACAAAACCCTTGTAGCTCAATTATATGGCGAGTTTAAACAGTTTTTTCCCGATAATGCGGTAGGCTATTTTGTAAGCTATTACGACTACTATCAGCCAGAAGCCTACATGCCTGTTAGCGATACCTACATAGAAAAAGATTTAAGCATTAACGAAGAACTAGACAAGCTTCGCCTGCAAGCCACTAGCGAACTATTAAGTGGCAGAAGAGATATTGTGGTGGTGGCAAGCGTAAGTTGCATTTATGGTATGGGCAACCCTACCGAATTTGAAAATGGTATTGTGCGTATTCATAAAGGGCAAGTTTTATCGAGGCAAGGGTTTTTACTCGCATTGGTAAATAGTACCTATTCTAGAAGCCAGGGCGATTTTGCAAGAGGCACTTTTAGGGTAAAAGGCGATACCGTTGACATTAACTTACCCTACCTAGATATTGCCTACAGAGTTACTTTTTTTGGTGATGAAATTGAAGAAATTGAAAGCCTTGAAAAAGCCACTAGCAAGCGCATTGGCACCTTAAATGATGCTGCCATTTTTCCGGCAAACTTGTATTTAGCACCTAAAGACATCATGCAAGAGGTGATAAACGAAATACAAGATGAGATGATGGCGCAGGTAAATTATTTTACAGGTATTGGTAAACTGATAGAAGCGCAACGCATTAAAGAACGTGTAGAGTTTGACCTTGAAATGATCCGTGAATTGGGCTACTGCAATGGTATTGAAAACTATTCCCGCTTTTTTGATAGACGTATACCCGGCACTAGGCCCTTCTGTTTATTAGATTATTTTCCTAAAGATTTTTTGTGTTTAATAGACGAAAGCCACCAAACCGTACCTCAAATTGCAGGTATGTATGGCGGTGATAGAAGTAGAAAAATGGTGCTGGTAGATTATGGCTTTAGGCTACCAAGTGCTATGGATAACCGACCATTAAATTTTCATGAATTTGAAAACTTAATAGGGCAAACAATATTTGTAAGTGCCACACCAGGCGACTACGAATTAGACATGACAGGCGGTGTGGTAGTAGAACAAGTAGTACGCCCTACGGGCTTGCTAGAACCACCTATTGAAATAAGGCCATCTGTAAATCAGATAGATGATTTGCTAGACGAAATAGACAAAACAGTAAAAAAAGGCGACCGCATTTTAGTAACCACATTAACCAAGCGCATGGCCGAAGAAATGGATAAATATCTTGGCCGCATCAACATAAAATCTAAGTATATACACAGCGATGTAGATACCCTTGAGCGTATTGAAATACTACGCCAATTAAGGTTAGGCGAAATTGATGTACTGGTAGGTGTAAACTTACTGCGTGAAGGTTTAGACTTACCAGAAGTAAGTTTAGTGGCTATTTTAGATGCAGATAAAGAAGGCTTTTTGCGTAACGAAAGAAGCTTAACACAAACTGCTGGTAGGGCTGCAAGAAATGTTGATGGTAAGGTTATTTTTTATGCCGATAAAATAACCGAAAGCATGCAGCGCACCATAGATGAAGTGAACCGCAGAAGAGAGAAACAAGTTGCCTATAATATTCAACATGGCATTACACCAAAAACCGTAAAGAAAAGCATAGACCAGATAATGAAACAAACCTCTGTGCTTGATATTAAAGGCTTTGACCCCAATAAACCTTATGCCATACTTGGTGATGGCAGCTTAAATGTAGCCGCAGAAGAACAAGTAGAATACAAAACCATACCTAAACTAGAAAAAGCCATTGCACAAACCAAAAAGCAAATGGAAAAAGCCGCCCGTGACCTCGATTTTATTGAAGCCGCAAGACTACGTGACGAGATGTTTAGAATGCAAAAAGAATTAGAAGGGATGAAGTAACAACCTGCATACACTCTTATTCAATAGGCACATCAAAAACACCTTCAGTAATGTTTCTAATTTTTGTGCTACCTTGAAACGCATTAGTAATACTACCACTAAAAGTTCCCTTAACTCTAGTTGCAGTTATACTTGTAACAATAATTGTAAAAGGTGGATTTGTATTTATTATGTTACTACTTGTAGACCATATAGTTACACTTTGGTCGGGATTTATAGCCCTATAATTTATTACAATTTGGTAACCGCCAGGGAATACTATAAAATTTTTCTCATTGTAAGTTCCTGGCTTTACAGAGCTATTATCATTATTCTCAATAGAAATTAGAAATTCCTCAACAGAACTACCAATTGGTCCAGCATATCCTGTAATGGTTAATTCTGGTGTTCCTATAAATGGTTTCACTAACGAGGCTGCCGCCCTATCGCTAAAAGACATAGCAACTCCATCTATTTTACACGTAAATGTACCTGTTACAACTGTTGCAGGTACAGTGGTTACATCAAAAGAGCAGCCATTAGTTTGTGGCTGAAACGTATTTGTGCCTGCAGCGGTAGGTGTACCACTACCTAATAACGTAACATTTTGTGTACCTGTATTGGTAAATGTACCGCTTGCAGAAAAGCGAATACCATTTACAACACCTGTTTGAATAGTATAAGTACCAACTGTAGTAACATTTACTTGAACTACTACCGTGTTTGAACTATTTAAAGCTGTGCCAGCCGTGTATGTGCCATTTACATTAGCAACTGTACAAGTACTAGGGGCACCCGAAAAAGTAAATACAGCAGCTACCGGCCCAGTGGCTAATATAGAAATTGAGCATGTATTGCCTCCACCGCTAATACTATAATTATTTGAACCACTAGCTATTGGCTTACCACTACCCACTAAGGTAACTGTTTGTAAGCCTAAGGTAGTAAACACACCACTAGTTGTGAAAGAAATTCCATTTATGGCATTTGAACTAATAGTGTACGAACCAATTGTAGTAACATCTACCGATGCTGTAATTGTATTACCAGCATTAAGATTGGTGCTAGTAGAATAAGAACCATTTACTTTAAAGGAATTACAATTGAAAGTGTACGCAGAAGCACCTACTGCTGCCGCACAAGTAATAGATTGGCTACACGTACCGCTAATACCCAAACCTGTTATTGTATAACTATAATTACCAGCAGCCGTAGGTGTGCCAGTAGCTAATAAAGTAACTACTTGATTACCTGTAGCACTAAAAGATCCACTAGCCGAAAAGCTAATTCCGTTAACCACAGTTGTAGAAATAGTATAAGCACCTGTACTAGATACATTTACAGGAACAGTAATATTATTTGTTGAATTTGTAGCAGATGCAGCAAAGTAACTACCATTTACTTGGCTATTATTACAATCAAATGTGTAGGCAGCTTGTTGTACAACTGTTAATATTGCAGCAATATCTATACTACAAACACTATTGCCATAATTAATATGAAAAGTGCTATTAATTGGCAAAATTGGTTTGCCATAGCCCTGAACTTTTACAGTATTTAATCCAGCAGTTCTAAAATAACCAGTAAGATTAAACCAATATCCATTTACAGTATCTGTAGATATATTATAACTTCCAGGCTGCTTTACATCAACCGTAATATCAAGGTAATTTGTAGTATTCAAAAATGAGTCAACAAAGAAGCTACCATTTACTTTACTTGGTAAACAACTATTAGTTAAATCATCTTTTTTTAAACTTCCACTACTTACATATTCACCGCCAATTTCAAAACTCGTTTCTTTCCCACAACTCAAACTTATCACTGTTAATACTATAGAAAATATTAGTAATTTTAATGCCTTCATTTTGCTTGAATTTTACTTTTACTAGTTAAAATTAAAGGAATAAATTAATTGGTAAAAAACAAATTATTATTTTTTACTTAAAATGTTAAATTTTATCGGTAGCTGATACTTCGGTAGTGCTGCTTATTTCTGCTTTCTTAAAAAAAGTGTTTTGGAAAATTAAAATGGTAATAACGCCTACAGAAATAGAAGCATCGGCTAGGTTAAATACAGGATCAAAAAAGGTAAATTTTTGACCAGCCCAAAAAGGAAACCAGTTTGGCAGGGTAGTTTCAATTAAAGGAAAATACAGCATATCTACTACTTTGCCATGTAAAAAGCTAGTGTAACCACCACCTTTAGGAAAAATTTTAGCAACGTTATTGATAAATGGATCGCTGTTTTCAAATATCAATCCATAAAACATACTATCAATCAAGTTGCCCAAAGCACCTGCATAAATTAAACCTGCGCAAATAATAAAACCTTTGTGGTATTTTTTGGCAATAAAATCTTTCAATAAAAAAGTACCCCAAATAACCGCTACTAATCTAAATAAAGTCAAAATAATTTTACCAACACCACCACCAAATTTCCAGCCCCAAGCCATGCCTTCATTTTCTACAAAATGCAAACGAAACCAACTGCCTAAAACGTTGTGTTCTTCACCTGCATAGTAGTTAAGCTTGATGTAGAATTTTAAAGCTTGGTCGGCAAAAATGATAGCCAATATGATGAAAACTAAATGTTTCGATTTCATTTGATGCGAATTATAAAAGTGGGGCAAATATAGTAGAGTTTACAGTTTGCGATTTACAGTTCGGAAAGTTTAAGAGTTTATATAGTTTATAGACATTCTCTAAAAACAAAGACGTTATTCCTCTACATAAACTCTTTTTACTCTTTGGCTAATGGTGGTCATTACCTCGTAAGAGATAGTATTGCACCAAGCAGCCACTTGCTGTATGGGTAAATGTTTACCAAAAATTTCAACTTCGCTGCCTTCTTGCACGTTGGCAATATCGGTTACATCTATCATTGCCATATCCATACACACATTGCCTATTACAGGTGCTAGTTGATTGTGCAACCAAACTTTACCAACACTATTGCCAAGTTGTCTATTAAATCCATCGGCATAACCAATGCGAATGGTGGCAATTTTACTATCACGTAGTACTTTACCTTTTGTATTGTAACCTACGGTATCATTGGCTTTTACGGTTCTTATTTGTGCAATAGTAGTTTTTAAAGTAGCTACAGGTTGCAAATGCAATTGGGCACCATTGGCACTATCTACACCATACAAACCAATGCCTAAGCGCACCATATTGTACTGCAAATTTGGGTGGCGAAAAATACCAGAAGAGTTGGCCAAATGCTTAGTAAATGTGTATGGTAAATGTTGCGCTAATACGGCACAAGCAGCATCAAACAAGCTAGCCTGCTGTTGTGTAAACCCATCGTGTTCGGCAGATTCGCTTGCTACTAAATGGCTAAAAACTGTTTTTACTACAACTATTTGTTGTGTGGTTAATTGCTTCGCTAATGTTTCAACTTCATTAACCTCAAAACCCAAACGGTTCATGCCTGTATTGAGTTTTATATGGATGGGAAATTGCTGAATGCCTTGCTGCAACAAGTATTTTTGAAAGCCATTGTAAATAGTAAACGAATAAATTTCTGGCTCTAAATTATAATCTACCAAAGCATCAAAACCGGCTTCATCTACATTCATTACCATAATGGGCAAAGTAATACCAGCCTTGCGCAAATCAACACCTTCATCGGCATAAGCTACCGCTAAATAATCTACCTTATAAAACTGCAAAAGCCTTGCTACTTCTACACTACCGCTACCATAGCTAAAGGCTTTTACCATTGCCATTAGTTTTGTTGTGGGCAAAAGTTTTTGCTGATATTGCTTTACATTATGCACCATAGCAGAGAGATTTATCTCCATAATAGTTTGATGCACTTTTTGTTCGAGCCAATGATTAATGCGCTCAAAAGCAAATACCCTTGCACCTTTTAGTAATATACAATTGTTGCTAAATTGATGATGTGTGGCTTGCTGCAAAAAATTATCTGTGGTATTGTAAAAGCTTGTTTGTTTAATATTGGCAAATGCGTTGCGGTATTTGCTAATGGCTGTACCAATACCAATAAAGCGATGAATATTGCGCTGTTGCAATTCATTTGCAACCATTGCATAAAGTTTTTCATCTTCTATACCAGCCTGTAAAATATCCGATAAAATAACAGTGGTATTGGTATTGCCCGATTGCTGCTTTAAGTAATCTAGCGCAATGCTTAACGACCACAAATCGTTGCTGTAACTATCGTTTAAAATGTAGGTATTGTTTACCCCTTTTTTCAACTGCATACGCATTTCTACAGGTTGCAATTGTAGTATTCTACTTTGTATAGTAGTAGTAGTAATACCTTTTAAAAGCATTACGCAAATACAAGTAATGGCATTTTCTATAGAAGCCGTATCGGTAAAAGGGATGATGATGGAGAACGATTTTTTTTGAAACAGAATGATAATTTCTGTTTGATTTTGAAACCTTGTTTCGCTAGTAATTTGAAGCGTTGCGGCAGTTTTTTTACTCCACGAAAATAATTGAGTGCCTAAATTAATTATTGCTTCAATGCTAGTATTTATAGGCAATACATCTTTACAATAAACCAACTGCTGGCAATGTAAAAACAGCTTTAATTTTTCTTGTAGTTTTTCTACATCATTGGCAAAACCTTCGCTATGGGCTTCACCTATATTGGTTAAAATGCCAATTGTTGGTTTAATAATATTTGCCAAAGCCTGCATTTGGTTAACTGTAGAAATACCTGCTTCAAAAATGCCCAAAGTATGCTGGCTTTGCATTTGCCAAACGCTTAAAGGCACACCTACTTGCGAGTTGTAACTTCTAGGGCTACGCACAATATTTTCATCTGCTTGCAGCAATTGGTACAACCACTCTTTTACAATGGTTTTACCATTGCTACCTGTAATACCAATTACAGGATATTGAAACCCACTACGATGCTGTGAGGCCAATGTTTGCAAGGCTTTCAGCACATCATTTACCAATAAAAAATTGGCTTGTGGGTAAGTTGCTGTTTCTATTTTTTTACTTACAACAAAGTTTCTTACGCCACGCTCGTACACTTCTTTTATGTAAGTATGGCCATCACGCCTTGGACCTGCTAATGCAAAAAACAAAGAGGTTTTGGGAAAAACAATTTTACGGCTATCAATTAATAAATACGCAATGCTTGCATTTACTAACTCGGTATTAGGTGCTGCAATTACTTGGGCAATATGTTGTACTGAGTAGGGCAATGGGTTGTTTATTTTACAGATTCGTCTACAACATCTTCTGGCAAGCCTTTCTTATTGATAAAAATAGAATAGAAGATAGAACCCGAGATGCAAACCAATATAACACCTAGCGAAATAAATACTTGTGTGCTTTTATCAACCCATTCATTTATCCAATGTTCACCCAACATTTTTACGCCAATAAATACCAACACAATGGCAATGCCTTGCTGCAAATAATCGAACTTGCTTACTGCACCTCTTAGCAAAAAAAACAAACTTCTTAGCCCCAAAACTGCAAAAATATTAGAGGTGTAAATAACCATTTTATTGCGTGAAATGCCCATTACTGCTGGTATTGAGTCAAGCGCAAACACTAAGTCTATAGCTGCCAACATTACCACAACCACAAATAAAGATGTGTACAAGGGTTTACCATTTTCACGCAGTACATACTTGCCATTACCATCGCTTGGTGTAAGTGGCAAAAAGCGTTGCATGGCTTTGTATATTTTGCTTTCTTCTGGTTTAAATTCTTCGTGTTCGTTGGCGGTAAACATTTTAACACCTGTGTACAACAAAAAGGCACCAAAACCATACAGTAACCAACTGAATTTTTCTACCAAGCCTACACCCACTGTAATAAAAAATACCCTAAACACAATGGCCATCAATACGCCTATTAACAATACGCGGCCGTAGAATTTTTCTTTTACTTTAAAGGCGTTAAAAATGAGGATGAAAACGAAAATATTATCAATGCTCAAACTCCACTCCATTAGGTAGGCGCTTATATATTCGAGTGCTGGTTTTTGCCCTTCTTCCCACCACATAAACACAAAAAAACCTAAAGCTAATGCCACCCAAAACAAGGTTTGATTTAATGCTTGCTTAATGGTAATTGTTTGATTTTTTTTGCTTAATAATCCCAAATCAAAAACTAATGCTAGTACTAATACAAGGCCAAATACCAAGTACGTTATTTGTTGTGAACTCATGATATAAAATTGAAGAACAGCATGTATTTACGCTGTTAAATTATGCTGCATATTTACGCTTTCTTATCCATTGCAAAAGCATCCCTATTATAATAACTACAATTATTGGTCCTACAATGTTTATAAGCTGCCATTTTGTATAATTGGCCTCTACTTTTTCTTTGTTTAATAAGCGCAGTGTAAAGTCTTTATTTCTGCTTTCAAAAATGCCATTTTTGCCTACTAAAAAATCTATACAATTGAGCATAAAATCTTTATTGGCAAAGGTGTAATTGGTGTACTTATTATAGCCAATTGGCAAAGGACCTTTCTGCGTTAATTCGTTTAAAAACATATCGCCATCGCTTACTACTATTAGCTTTCCTTCTTTTTCGCCTATCGGCAAAAAAGGATTATTTGCTTTTTGTAGCGAGTCTAATTTAGTAGCCGACAACCTATTTGCAAACAGCGATTTAAACTTACCTTCAAGCAATACTGCCACAGGAATATTTGGTTCGGTAAATTCTTTTACATCATCTGCGTATTTTAAGCTTTCAAAACTTATTATTGCAGGCGTACCTATTTTTTTACCGTTTTGCGAAGTAGCAAGCAAAATAGTTTTGGTAATGCCATCTGCTTTTACTGTGTCTATAGCGTTAACGTATTTACCAAAAACGGGGTCTAAATTTTTAGAAACAGGATGCGTGTTATTGCCCGATACCAAAGGATAATAAGGCCATTTTAACAATTGATTTTGCGGCTTGCCGCCTGCGGCACCAACCACTAAGCTAATATCGGTAGCTTGGTAATCTTGTACCAAATTAGGGTTAATTCTTACGCCGTATTTAAACAGTAAATCGTAAATGTTTAACCCTTTATCAAACGCAATGGTTTGTGGCTTAATGTTTAAACTATCTAGCGATGCCGTTAATACATCTGTTGCTAGTAAAATAGAGCCGCCATGCAGCAAGTATTGGTCTATTTTAAATTTATCTGCTTCGGTAAAAACGCTTGTTGGCTGCAATAACACCAAGCACTCAAAATTTTGAGGAATGGCAGAATTTGTTTTAAGGTTAAACGAGTCTAATTTATAGTCACTTGCAAGTGTAAAAATGGCTTCAGAAGCTTCGTAGCCAAGCGACTCGCCATTGCCCAAAGCATAGGCAATATGAGGAATGTTTTGCCTTGTTACTTTTTCTATGGCGCTTGAAAATTTATACTCAAGTAGCGATTCGATATTGTTGTAATAACCCTCATCGCCACTATTGCCAGCGCCTTTTAAAAAGTTAATAGGATACGTGCCATTTAACGATGTAACCAACGCACCAGGCATTACAAATCGTTGGCTTTGTTCAGCACCTTTTTTTTCTTGCGCCACTTGCGTAAAAGGCGTTAATCCATAGCGTTTTAGCGAATCTAACAAGAGGGTTTTTAAAGACTCATCTTCAATAGCAAATGGATCAATATAATGAATGGCAATATTGCCATTGGCTAAGGTTCTGTATTGTTGCAAGGTTTCATCTACACTGTTTGCAACCTTCTTTAAACCCGCAGTTAAATTACCTGTTAAGTACACATCAATAGTTACCTGATTGTCTAATTTCTTAACAAGTTTTTCTGTACTTTTTGTAAGGCTAAAACGCTTCTCAGCCGTTACATCTATTCTATAAGAAACAAACAGCGAGGCATAAACAATTGCTACAAAAGCTGCCGTTAACACCATCCAACTGTATTTACTTGTTACTAATTTCTTCATGTTTTTATATTTCACACAATGCAACCAAGTAAACAACGGTCACTAAGTTTTTAGTAGATTTTATAATTCTGAAAGAAGATTTTTGCCTTTGTGCAAGTTGTCTTCTTTGTTTGTTTGTGAAGATTTTTTTTATCGCTTAACTAAATTGTGTTTGGTAATAAGCAGTAGTAAGCCAATTAGTGCAAAAAAGTAAATTATATCTCTCAGCTCAACCACGCCTCTACTAATGCTACGATAATGAAAATTAATACCCAACATTTCTATGTAATAATCTAAACCAGTTTTAAACAAAGGCAACTTACTAATGGCATCGAAACCGCTATATAGTATAAAGCAAACAAACGCAGCAGCAATAAAAGCTACCACGGTATTGTTAGTAAAGCTACTAGCGCAAATGCCTACAGCGGTGTACACTGCACCTAGTAATATTAAACCAATGTAACTACCAATAGTTGCGCCTACATCTATACCGCCTACACTGCTTAACTGCTGTAAGCTTACTGCATAAATAATAGTTGGTACTAAGGCTGCTGCAACAATTAGCAATGCACCAAAAAACTTACCAGCCACAATGTTAAAAGGCTTTAATGGTAAGGTTTTTAAAATTTCAAACGTGCCCGATTTGTATTCATCGGCCAAGCTACGCATGGTAACTGTGGGCACTAAAAACAGTAAGATAAATGGGGCTAAATTGAAAAAACTTGCAAGAGACGCATAGCCAAAATCGAGTAAATTATAATCGGGAAAAACAAACAACAGCAAGCCATTGAGCAATAAAAACACAATAATTGCCAAATAACCTGTGAGGCTACCAAAAAACTGTTGCCATTCTTTTTTGCAAATCATCCACATGGGTTCAAAAATAACTTAGTTGGGCATTGTGTGACACAGTATTTTATAATTTAGGAAACATTTTATGTTTTCTGTTTTACCTATTGCAGTAGTTAAATAGACAAGTTTTTATGTAAATCGTCTGGATTTCTACGATTATCCCATAAGCCAACAATAATGATTTGTGTATAGGTAACTTTAAAAAAGATAGAAAAATGACTTACCAGAGTAACTCTAACATCTTTAAAATCAGTTGGTTTACCAAGGTAATATTGCTCTTGTAGTAACTCAATTTTTTTACGAAAGAGCTTCGATAGTTTTCTTGGATACTCTTTGAACTTATTATGCCAATGCCAATATTCAAGTATCTCTTGTCTTGACTTTTGCGCTGTTTCTGTCCAAACTACACTTTTAGCCATTCGTCTTCTTGAATATTTATAGCATCATTTGAAAGTAATTTTCCTTCGATAATATCATTTTCACTTTGAAGCAACATTGCTTTTTGCTTATCAGTTACTTTAAAAATAGTTGTATTAATATCTACAGATTTAACCAAGTCATTAATTCTGTTTAGAAGATCTTCGTCATCAATAGAACCTATTTTATCTAGAAGCGTATATTTAATGCTTTGAACTTGCATAAAAGTTGATTATTGTTGTTCGAATGTGAAGCTAATAAATTTATTTAACTGTACAACAATTATTGTTGACTCATATACACATACAAATATTCTACAGTTTGCTTTTGTAAAACCAATGGCAGCTCTACTTTAAAAGGCAAATCACCATTCAGCATTTTTATACCAAGATTATCAGAATAATATTTTAAAACGCCGGTTTCACCGTCTTTAAACGTTGCTTCATTTTTAGATGTATAGTGTATAGAATCAGGTATTTGACCACCTTCATTAAAGCTTATTTGCGGTTGCAAACTATTTGCGTAGCGCTCAATAACACCATACTGAGCATGGTTGCTATCGTTAATATGGTCGCAACCTATAAACACCAAACGCTTACCATTATTGGCAATATCAATAACATAAGGCGGCTGTATGCTATCCATCATTTTGCCTACAGTTACATAATCTCTTGTTAGAAAAGGCTTAGACTATTTAGTAGCGCAGCTAAACAAAAAACAGCCATAAAGAATAATAACCCATTTATTCATCGGTTGAAAAAATTAGTAACCTGTTAAAGAAATGAAAAGCTTTACCAATCAAATATCTAGTTTTTTGCGAAACTTGTGTTTTAGTTTATGTTTACACACCGCAAGTTTACTATGTATGAATGTTGATAAAATCACTTATTTATTTATAAAATCAGACTACAAGTTAATTAAGATTAACCTCAGCGATATTTTATATTTATCGGGCTTAAAAGACTATACGCAAATTTATTTAAAAGGCAAAACATCGCCATTAACTACGCTTCAAAACCTTAAAGAATTTGAAAGCAAACTACCAGCAGATGATTTTGTAAGAGTACATCGTTCGTACATTGTAGCCATGAAGCAAATAAGCTATATTAGCCGCAACGACATTATTATTAATGGCGTTCACATACCTATTGGCAATTCGTTTCGTGCAGGTTTAGATGAAGTGATACAAAAACATTCGTAATTACTTTAGTTGTGTGCATTTATGGGGCACTTCGCAAATTAAAAGTAACTATAGAATAAAAAATGTTTTGGAAGAACAAGGCAGGTCACAGACTTGGTTAGCTAAACAGCTTAACAAAAGTTACGTAGTTGTTACAAATGATTGTAACAATAATAAACAACCTAGTATCCCAATTTTAATCAAAATTGCAGAAATACTAGACATAGACGTTAAAAGATTTACTTGAGAGTACCAAAAAATAACTGCACTCAACATTTAGGTTTGGCGTTATTTGGGCTTTACCAATATTGCCTCAATTTTTGTGTTCTATTGTACTTTTGTTTGGGCTTGACGTTATAAATTTGGCTTCGATTTTGGGCAGACGAAACCTTCAGAAGGCCCCAAGAACGGCAAGCCCTAGTGTTGCCTGCCATTTTGTGGGACACCCTAAACTTCGACACGACCAACAATTATATTAAAGTATGGACAATACAGCGACCTACAATCAGGAAGAGGTTAAAGAACTCTTTGAAGTTGTTTTTAAACTTTCAGCCAAAGATATTGACGACAAATTAAAAAAGGTTACAAACAGACCAGAGATTGCAAAGCGTAGGTGGTTTTGGGAACTGCTTCAAAATGCAAAAGACGCTGTAAAACCGACAGAAAAAGTTTCAGTAAAACTCATTATCAATTCTGAAAATGACCAACCATTTGTTGAGTTTTTACACAATGGCAATCCGTTTCGTTATCAAGACGCAAAAAATTTAATTTTTCCTTATTCAGACAAAGAAGACGAAGAAAACTCTGATAAGTCAGGGAGATTTGGAACAGGTTTTTTGGCAACACATATCCTTTCCAAGACTATTAAAGTGAAAGGTATTTATCTTAAAGACCAGCAAGCATTTGACTTTAATTTTACACTTGACCGAACAGGAACAGACAAACCCAAAATTGCTGAAAGCATAAATAATACGTGGCAAGAATTCAGAGAGAAAGCAAATGAAGTTTTTAATTATAGCTACGACCAAAAAAAATTTGAAACTTCTTTCAGATACGACCTTGACCCTGAAAGTTTAGTAATAGCCTCAAGTTCACTTTCAGACTTTGGTATTTCATTACCTTATGGACTTTCATTTATCCCAAAAATTGAAACAGTAGAAATTGACAATAAACTTGACGGAGTAAAAACACTATTTCACAAGAAAGAAATTAAAAAATTAACTGAAACCATAAATCAGTTTGTAATTGAAAAAACTGTAATTGAAAATGGGGGCACAAAAATTACTAATATCAATTTGATAATTTGCACAGATGGAACAATGGATATTGCTCTTGAAGTTTTTGAAAAAGAAGGAAAAATCTTCATCAAAGAATTTTTGGAACATCAGCCACTTTTGTTTTGTCCATTTCCTTTAATCGGAGCAAATGATTTCAAGTTTCCAACTGTTATAAATAGCTCATCATTTATACCAAAAGAAGAACGAGACGGCATTTGGTTAGACAATCTAGGTTATGGAATTTCAAACCAAAGTCTATTTGAAAAGGTCATACCACTTTATTTTAGTTTATGCACTTATGCTTCATCGCAAAATTGGAAACAAACTTATTTACTATTCAAATCTTTGAATGAGAATATTTTGTTTGCAGACTTTAATGCAAAGTGGTTCAAAGAAAAGGTTCAATCTGTTTTAAAATCCTCTGTACTTCAAATTCCACTTGTAGATATACCAAACGGGCAAAGACTTTCGGCATCATCTATTTATTTCCAAAATGAAGCAAAAGAAGAAAACCGTCTGCAACTTTGGGATTTTGTAAAAGACATTTTCCCCGATAATGTTCCTATAAAAGTCGAGGTTAACGATTGGTATAAAGTAATTTGGGAAGATTGTCCAAGGTTTTCCATTGGCACATTTACAAAGCACATAGCAACCAGTAAAACGGTTGTTGCACTACAAAGTATATTAAACAAACCTAAGGATGAAACACTAACGTGGCTTGACAGTTATGTAACTTTCATTACCAAAACTGAACCAACGCTTCTTAATGTAGCAGAGAGCCAAATTTTGCCTAATCAATATGGAAACTTTAAGCGAAAAGATGAATTGTGGCTTGACGATGGAACGATTGACACAGAGTTAAAAGAAATTCTAACAACACTTTCAATACTTTCAAAGAAGGTACACGATTGGCGTAATGATATGCTCGAAAAGAAAATTTATTTAGAATTGCCAGCAAGCCGAACAAGAACCCTTGCACTTATTGGAACTACAATAACAGAAATTGTGAAAGACCTATTAAGAGACGACAATCCGACTAATGATTTAAGAGACTTCTTTTCCAGACTTTATAATTGGCTTATAGATAATCCACAAAAATCCAAAGACAACTTCAAAGGTCTAAAATCAGATACATTGCTTTACAAATGTGCAGATGAAATGACAATGGGAAAATTTACAGAAATGTTTAAATTAAACCGAGATGGAAAGTTAAGCGTTGACAAACAAATTGAAGTACTCAAAGACCCTCGAATACATTTATTAGGCGACCCCGATTTGGAATTGAAAGTAAGATTAGGCGAACAAGTTTTAGCAGACCTTAAACAAGAAAAAGAGGAGTTCAGATTTAAGAAGCAAACAGGCGACATTTTTGAAGCTTTGTTTAAGCAACTCATAAATGCAGACAATCGTTTTTCTATCGCAAAAGTTGAGGGAGAAGAAGATTTTATTATCACGAACATAAGTAGTGGCAACAAATTTTATATTGAACTTAAATCTATAAAAAATAATGTGCAGTCAATTCAAATGACACACAAGCAAGCAAAAAAAGCAAATGAATTTCCAAGCAGTTATTTTTTGTGCATCATACCAAACGATGGAAATGTAATTGATGAAACGTATTTTAAAAACAATGCAAAATTTGACGGAACAATTGGGGCAAAACTTGCAAATAAAGTTCAAGCAGCTTTGACTTTTGAAGCACCAGAGACCGGAATAAGTGTTGAATTTGAAGACGACTTACTACGTTCATATAGTAAGTACCGCTACAAGTTTACTATTCAACATTTGCTTTGGGGACAAGACAACTTTGACACATTTAAGTCAAGACTTAACTAAATATTCAAAGCATCAAACGGTGGACAGAAAAAAACGGCAGGCATTATTGGGGCTTTACTAATATTGCCTCAACATTTATTCTTTATTGTGCTTTTGTTTTGGCTATACGTTATAAATTTGGCTTCGGTTATGGGCTGACGGAACCTTCGGAAGACCCCAACAACGGCAAGCCCTAGTGTTAGTGGCAAGGCAATGAAACCCAATACATAAACAATATCAATAAGAAGACAAATTGAACGAAACTATATTTTTACTGAACCAAAATGGAGAACTTGTTGAGATGAACGAATCAACATACTTAACAGAAGATTTATTGCAAAAACTTTTGGCTGACTATCCTGCATTAATTTCAGGAAGCCAAATTAACCCTGAAAGACCAAGAAGATGGTTATTAATTTCAAGAGAGTTTGGAGTACCAGACGAAAAAGATACAGGACAACGATGGAGTTTAGACCACTTATTTATTGACCAAGATGGTATACCAACATTAGTGGAAGTTAAAAGAAGTACAGACACTAGAATAAGACGTGAAGTTATTGGACAAATTTTTGATTATGCTTCAAATGCTGTTTCATATTGGACAATTGACGAAATAATTTATCGCTTTGAAGAAAGTTGTAAAGTTACTAATTTAGACCCAAGTACGGTTCTAAACGAATTCTTACAAGACGAAACAGATAGCTCTTCATTTTGGGAAATCACAAAGACAAATCTAAAAGCAGGGAAAATTAGACTTTTGATAATTGCTGATACAATACCAAAAGAATTACAACGAATAATTGAATTCTTAAATGAACAAATGAACCCTGCTGAAATACTTGGCTTAGAAATCAAACAGTTTATAGGTCAAGATTTAAAAACATTAGTTCCAAGAGTAATTGGAATGACTTCAAATGCACAATCAATAAAAGGAAAACAAAAAAATACAGAAGAGCATTGGACAGAACAAACATTGAATGCAGAACTACTTAACTTAAGAGGACAAAAAGAAGTTGAAACTGCAAGAAAAATTTTAGAATGGATAAAACCAAAAGTAACTTACTTTTATTATGGCGTTGGAAGACGAGGCTCAGTTGCACCAATCTTAAAATGGAAAACCACAAGTATTTTTTGTTTTGCAATTTGGACAGACGGAGCAGTTGAGATTTACTTTCAACATATGAAAAGCAGACCACCATTTGACAATGAAGAAAAACGACTTGAGTTATTGGACAGACTGAATCAAATAAAGGGTGTAAATATTCCTAGAGAAAAAGTAAATGCTAGACCAAGTTTTCCTATTTCATTATTAACAGACAAAACAGAACTACAAAAATTTATTGACACTTTTAATTGGTATTGGAGTGAACAGATAATTACTTAAAATGCCCAGCCACTAACAGGGGTTTGGCAAAAGTTGGGCTTTAGTACTAGGCTGAACATTTGTATTTTCTATTAGCTTTTGTACTAAATTTGAACTTTGGTACTTTCTAATCCCCACCTTCGCTCTCATGTGCTGTGAATGATTAATAAGAATTGTATTAATCTGTGCTGTATAAGAGATGATGGTAGGTCCATCGGTATCGGTTTTCAAGAACAGGTATCAAACCACTTTCGTAGATAGTAATTGACACGTGTTAAACGGTAGAAAGAAAAGGCTATTAAAAATAGTCAGGTAGATATAAAGGAGACAAACGCAAGTGAACCTGTGCCGAAGTTGCGGTTTGCCGTTACTGGGGCTTCACGAATATAGCCGCAACATTAGTTCTTTATTGTACTTTAGTACGGGCTATACGTTATATATTTGGCTTATGAAAAAAACATCGGCAATATTGCAATCATTTGGCTTCGGTTATGGGCAGACGGAATCTTCGGAAGGCTCGAAAAACGCCAAGCCCTAGCGTTGGTGGGCAACCGCAAAAAACAACACAGAATAATTTAACCCAATAAATTTATGTTTTCAAATGACATAACAGACAAAATAACAGGAAATAGGTATGAATTTTCCTTTTTAGTTACCAAATATAAAGATGGTAACGCTTGGGTATTGTATAACTGGTTGGACACTCAAAACGTAAAAATTGACGATTCATATCACCCAATTTATCAAATTTTAGAATCTAATCAAGTTACTTTTCCGCCGTTCGAGATAGAAGATGATTTTAGTGAATTTGAATTTCTTTTAGAGCATAAATTTATAGTTTCAAATCAAGATGAAACACGAAACATAGTTCAAGAAAAATATAAAGAAACTAATAGTAATAAAAAATTAAATTTGATTTTAATGGTTGTAAATGAGGCTTGTAACTTTGATTGTGTTTATTGCTATGAAGACCACAGCCAAAAACAAAAAATGGGCGAATATGATAAGCTACTTTTAAAGCAATTTATCGAAAAGCACTCGCTTCAAGAACTTGGTATTGATTATTTTGGTGGCGAGCCACTTTTAAACTCTGATTTTTTACTATCATTCAACAAAATGATGATTGAATTATCAAATGAAAGAAATATAAACTTTACATCATCAATAACCACAAATGGCTATTTACTTACGAAAGAACTATTTGAAAGACTTATAAATGTAAGAATTAATAATTACCAAATAACGCTTGACGGCTTAAAAGAAGACCATAACAAACTTAGACCATTAAAAAATGGTAAAGGTACTTTTGATACAATTTATTCAAATTTAAAAACTATTGCACAATTACCCGAAAGTGTTCATTTTTCGATTACGATAAGGATTAATTTTAATACTCTTACTGCAACCGACGAAAAAAGAAATGAATTTCTTAATTTACTAAGCCAAGATTTTGGAGGAGATAGTAGGTTTTCAATTCACGCTCACTCGATTGGAAATTGGAAAGGTGAGGAAGACAAAGAAGGTGTCTATATGAAGGAAAATGTGGCACAAGAATTAAATCAAAAATATGATAACGAGGTTCAATCATTTGGATTTAATTCATTTAAAATAATTAACTATGCATATAAAGAATCAAGTTCTTGCTTCGCTGATAAATCAAATAGTTTTGTTATTTTTCCAGCAGAATTAAGTCCTGATAGAAAAATTTTGAAAGTACAAAAATGTAATATCGCTTTAAAAAATCCATTAAATACAACTGGATATATTTCAGAAAATGGAGATATGATATTTAATTCTAATTGGCATCATTGGGTAAAAGGAACACCTTTTAAAAAACAGGGTTGCCAAAATTGTTTTTTTGTACTAAATTGCTATGGAAGTTCTTGTCCATTAAATACTCTTTTAACTGGAGAAGTTACTTGTCCAATTGAAAAAACAAAAGAAATTGAACTTGTTAAAGATATTTTGAATTTTATAGAAAATAATTAGTTTTAACATATAAATCAAACTCAAATGCAAAACCAACAAGTAGTACCTCAAGCAAAAATGAAAGTAAAGCCAATGGTTATTGGTAAAAAACTTGCAGAAACATCAGTTTTGACCAATTTTAACCAAAATGGAGTGATTAACACACGTTTGAAGGAAGGAAATTGCCATAACAAATAATTGAAATTGGAATTGAGAATTTGGTTGTAAAATTTCACAATCAAATTCTAAGTTTTTATTCTATGAAAGATATTCGAAGCATAGGTTTTATAAGTGGAATAAAGCCAAAGAATGGACTTTATGGTATTGACGTAGCTGAAATGCAATTACTCAAAGCCATATTAGAATATAGTAGTTGGGATAAAATAATTGTATGGTCTGAAAACCCAAGTAACTTAGGATTAAAAAATGACAGTAAAGTAATTGTAAAACCATTATCCTGTGCTAAAAAAGATATAAAAGACTTAAATTTAAATATTGATTGTTTGCATCATGTAGGAATTGGAGCAAGTAACCTAAATTATCTTAGAACTACCCCCATTCCAATCTTTACATCTGTTTTTCCTGCATTAAGTTACAACTCCCAAATTCAAGACCACTTTTTTGAATTGTTTGCACCAAAGCTGGCAACGGACATAAATATTTATCCAAGTAGTTGCTCTTTAAATGCTGTTCAAAAAATCAGAGCAAATTTTGGCATTGACGACCTACCTAAATTCAATGAAACTGTTATTCCTATTGGCATTGACCAATCGCTTTTTAATAGGATTGACCGAATCGAAAAAAACAAGTTTCGTAAAAAATACAATTTGAAGGAAGATATAATTTCCTTTTTTGTTCTCACACGCTTTTCGCCAAGCGACAAAGCCGACATTTTGCCACTTTTACGGTCATTAAAATTCAATCAAAATATTGATAATTCCGCTATTCATATTTATTTATGCGGAGGCGACACTTATTTTGGAGCAGAGGATTATATTGAATATCTAAGAGAGGAAATTGCCGATTTAGATATTTCAAAATATATTTCAATAATCGTTTCTAATGACCGAAACGCAACTATTGAAATGCTGAAAAGTGCCGATGTTTTTATTTCGCCTTCTGATAGTGTCCAAGAGACTTTTGGCATTACCCCTTTGGAAGCAATGAGTTGCGGATTACCTGTAATTGTTAGCGATTGGAATGGTTACAAGGAAACCGTTATTAACAACGAAACTGGTTTTTTAATAACAACTACATTTTTCGATAACTCAAAAGTTTGGGACAATTTTCAAGGCTATTCAGACTATACCACACAGCATTTATTGCTCGGTCAAAGTGTAATAGTTGATACAGATTTAATAATTGAAAAGTGCCTTCTACTTTCTCAAAACTCGGATTTCCTATTAAAAATGTCAAATAATGCGTTTGTCCATTCTCAAAACTATTCTTGGAAATCAGTAATACAATCTTATGAAAAGGTTTGGAATGAAAGTTTAACAGAAAAATCCAAAAACATTGAGAACCTTTGTAAAACAAGTAATTTTCATAATTACTGGAAGTCTTTCAATCATTATGCAAGCGTTCAGCCAAAAGGCAAAGGTATATACAAAATTACAGATTATGGAAAAGCAATATTATTTGGGCAACATACTTTGAGAATTTATGATGAAATTAGTAGCATAATTGATTTATCCATAATTGGAAAGATTTTGACTTTGTTAAACAATGCCAGTCAAAGTTTATCAACATTGGACACTATTTTAGATTGCGAAGGGTCTAATTTGAAGTTCATTATGACAATTATGTGTAAACACAACCTAATTAAATACATTGGGCAGTAACTTTTATGTAGTATGGAAAGTTGCAAAGTGAACAAAAAAACGGCAGCCACTAACAGGGGTTTGGCAAAAGTTGGGCTTTAGTACTAGGCTGAACATTTGTATTTTCTATTAGCTTTTGTACTAAATTTGAACTTTAGTACTTTCTAATCCCCCACTTTCGCCAACGTGTGCTGTGAATGATTAATAAGAATTGTATTAATCTGTGCTGTATAAG
>JASGCX010000045.1:17226-32487 GCA_030053925.1 Flavobacterium sp. | reverse complement strand
TTTTCCCAATGCGGCATTTTCTCTTTCACATTTCGTAAGCCCCTGCTTTTGCAGCCCAGTAGATAAAATCAGCTTTAATCTGTTCAATCAGCGTCATCAGCGTTCCTATCTTTTTCCCACTGCGGCATTTTCTCTTTCACATTTCGTAAGCCCCTGCTTTTGCAGCCCAGTAATTTTACGTACTTATATTTTGGCACCACTGCAACTACATATCGCATTAGTAGGAAACCCCAATAGCGGCAAAACGTCGTTGTTTAATGCATTAACGGGCCTTAACCAAAAAGTAGGCAATTTTCCTGGCGTAACGGTTGACAAAAAAACAGGCTTTACCACACTAGATGATGGTACACAAGCCGAACTGATAGATTTACCCGGCACCTACAGTTTATACCCACGCCGGGCCGATGAATGGGTAAGCTACAAAGTATTAATGGATGCCGATGAAGTAAAACCCAATGTGGTATTGCTAGTAGCAGATGCCAGTAACCTAAAGCGTAATTTATTGTTTTGTAGTCAAATGATAGACTTGAAGCTGCCCATTGTAGTGGCTTTAACCATGAACGATTTGGCTGAAAAAAAGAATATCCAAATAAATGTTTCGGGCTTAGAAACAGAATTAGGTGTGCCAATTGTACTGGTAAATCCAAGAAAAAATAAAGGCCTAAACGAGCTAAAAAAGGCGTTGAGTTTGGTAGGAAAATCTATCAATAAAATTCAGCCGAGAGATTTTATAAACAACAAGCAACTCTCATCGGCTTCAATAGATGCGTTGCAACGAATACAGCCGCAGTTAAGTGATTATGCAGCTATTCATTATCTTATTAATCACGAAAGTTTCCCATTAACCGAGCAATTACAACACGATATAGAGCAGATTGAAATAGACCACAAATTCAATCCTACAAAAACGCAGGCCGAAGAAATAATGCAGCGTTACCAACGCATAAAAGTAATAATGCAGCAAAATGTAATAGAGCCCGACCCTTTAGAGAAAAAGCTGTTTACAGAAAAACTAGACAATGTATTGCTGCATCGTACTTGGGGCTATGTAATTTTATTAGCCGTACTGTTTTTGTTGTTTCAAAGTATTTTTTGGCTGGCACAATTTCCAATGGCAGGTATCGAGTGGGTGTTTCAGCAAACAAGCGTGTGGCTTAATAGTAATTTACCACAAGCCTGGTGGAGCGATTTATTGGTAAATGGTTTTGTAGCTGGTTTAGGTGGTATTGTACTTTTTGTACCGCAAATAATGATTTTGTTTGGGCTTATTACTTTGCTAGAAGATACTGGCTACATGGCTCGTATCAGTTTTTTAAGCGACAGAATTATGCGCAAAGTAGGCTTAAATGGTAAAAGCGTAATGCCTATGATTAGTGGCTTTGCTTGTGCCGTGCCTGCCATTATGAGTGCTAGAAATATTGAAAATAAAAAAGAACGCCTACTTACCATATTGGTTACACCATTAATGAGTTGTAGCGCAAGGCTGCCCGTGTACACCATTTTAATAGCATTGGTAATAGACGATAAAAACTACTTTGGCTTTTTAAGTTTGCAAGGTTTGGTAATGATGGGCTTGTACTTTTTGGGCACGTTTATGGCTTTAGTAGTGAGTTATGTAGCCAAATGGTTTATTACTATTCAAGAGAAAAGTTTTTTTATTTTAGAACTACCTGTGTATCGCAGCCCTCGTTGGAAAAATGCAGGTATTACCATGGTAGAAAAAGCAAGAATATTTGTTACAGATGCTGGTAAAGTAATTATGATTATTAGCTTATTGCTTTGGTTTTTAAGCAGTTTTGGCCCAGGCGATAACATGCAAAAAATAAAAGA
Organism: Flavobacterium sp.; assembly: GCA_030053925.1. Lineage (GTDB taxonomy): Bacteria > Bacteroidota > Bacteroidia > Chitinophagales > Chitinophagaceae > Parasediminibacterium. The sequence continues at coordinate 30,657 of JASGCX010000045.1, read as the reverse complement.
CAAGTACGCCGTTTTAACACAGCAACAACCACAACAAAAAGAGGCTTTAAACAAACAATTATCTTCAGAAAAACTGCAAGTTTCTTACGCAGGTATTTTGGGTAAAACCATAGAACCAGTAATAGAACCACTTGGGTACGATTGGAAAATAGGCATTGCACTTATTACCTCTTTTGCTGCAAGAGAAGTATTTGTAGGTACAATGGCCACACTGTATAGCGTAGAAGAAGATGATAGCAACGCCTCGCTAAGAGATAAAATGCAAGCCGCCACACACCCCAATGGTAGCAAGGTTTACACCTTGCCAGCAGCCTTATCGCTTATGGTATTTTATGTACTAGCCATGCAATGTATGAGTACATTGGCAGTAGTAAAAAGAGAAACCAAAAGTTGGAAATGGCCAACCATACAATTTATATACATGACAGCGTTGGCCTACGGCACAAGTTGGCTAGTGTACCAATTGTTTAGCTAAGTTTATTTAAAAGGATTACTCCATTTGCTATCGGTATAAATATTTGTGCCACTTAAAGTTTTTAAAAAGGCTACAACACTAGTAACATCCTGAGCGGTAAGATTTAATCTTTGACCTTGCCCATTAATTACAAGCCTTGAATCTAAATTGGTATTGCCAGGTGCTGCATTAATGGCACCATAATGACCAATTACGTTTTGTAAAGTTGCCAAATTACCTGTGTGCATCAATGGTCCATTTTCTACACCGGCACTATTTACAAGATCTCTTAATGTAGGTGCTTTTGTTACAGTAACATCAATACCAGTATTAGCAATAGTACCAATAATGCCGTTGTTTTTGCTGTTAGGGTCAATATCAAATTCTGGTGCGTTGTGGCATTTGTTGCAGCCTAATCCACCGCCAAGTCTACTACCGTTATTATCAAAGTTTGGGTTAGTTAAAAATAGTTGCTTACCAGTATTTTCTTGCGCAGAAAAATTGGGAAAATTGTCTGTATCGGTATTTACCTGTGCTCTACCAGCATCGTATTTACTATCAAAAGATTGAATGCTTCTTACAAATTGAGACATACATTCTTGCAAACGTGTTTCAGATACAATGGTATCGCCGTAGGCAAATTTGAATAGCTCGTTGTAATATTTAATGCCTTGTAATTTGGTGAGTAAGCTAGTAATTGTAGGCCTACCACTAAGGCCACTAAACCCCATTTCTGCGTGGTCTTGTATAGGTTTTGTTGTTTGTTGTTCTAGTGTTGCGGCCCTTTCATCCCAAAAAAATTTACGCTCTACAGAATAACGAGCATTTACCAAACGCATAGAATGTCTAGCTGTAAAGCCACCTACAACCCCTTTACTTGCAATAGCGGTATCGCCAAAAGCAAGTGCTTGCTTGTGGCAGCTTGCGCATGAAATGGTATTATCAACACTTAGGTTTTTATCGTAGAATAATACCCTACCAACGGTTGCCTTTGCATTGGATATGGCATTTGTACCTGTGTTATCTTTAACTATGTAATTTGGTTTACTCTGATTGGCATAATTGGCCAAACTATTAAGGTTAATATTGGTACCAAACGCTTGTTCTATAGCTGTAGTAGTTGTAGTTGTATTAGTTACAACAGTATCGCTTTTAGAGCAACTAATAATTACCAAAACAGCCGTGCAAATACCTGCTATGGTTAAAGAAATCTTTTTCATAATTGGCAAACTTTAGAGTGTATTAAAAAACTGACCACAATTGTATTTAAAGGTTTAATACCAATGCTAATAACTAATTGATTGTTAGACGGTAATTCTTTAAAAAACATTTGCTGCCTCGAAATTATTTTTAAGTATCCCTAAAAGTTACGGTTTATATCAATTTCTCCAAAGTGCTTTCTAGCTGCGCAAGCATTACAGGTATATCGCTTGTTTTACAGGTACCCACACTTAATCTGTACCAGCTACTATTGCCGGTGCCAAATGCTGTAAAAGGTACTACTGCAAGTTTGGCTTCGCTTAAAATGTATTCTGTAACATCGGTTTGTTGGCTTAATAATTTGCCTTCAGGCGTTTTTTTACCAGCTAAATCTAATTGTATGGTTAAATAAATAGCGGCTTGCGGTGCTACTGCATCTACCGCAAAACCTTTGGCTTTTAATGCCATAAAGCCATTGTAAATAGCCACCAAACGCTCTTCCATAGCGGCTTTAAAATGGGTGAGGTATTGCTTAATGTTCTCTGTTTGAGGTAAATAATTTGCCAATGCTTTTTGCTCAGCCATTGGTGCCCAAGCGCCAATTTGACCCAATATGGCTTTTATTTTTACCATTATTTCTGCTGGTCCCAAAGCCCAGCCAACCCTTACACCAGTAGCCGCCAATACTTTAGAAATGCCATCTACAAACAAAGTATAAGCTTTCATTTCTGGCCTAAGTGTTATAGGATTATAATGCTCGGTAGTGCCGTAGGTAAGCATCCAATACATTTGGTCAAACATTAAATAACATTTCTTTTCGCCCTCGCCACGGCTATTGTTTTCTGTAATAATTAGGTCGCATATTTCGGCTAGTACATGCTTTTGTAATGTAGTACCAGTAGGGTTTTGCGGCGTACACAAGCAAATTAATGTAGTGCCTTTTATATGCTTTGCTATATCATTTGCCGTAGGCATAAAATTATTTTGTACCGAGGTTTCTATTACACAATGTTCCGCATGGTTCATGTTGGTGTAGTGGTTATTATTCCACGACGGCGCAGCATAAATTACTTTATCGCCAACATCAACCAATACTTTAAAAATGGTGTAAATTAAAGGTCTGCCACCGGCGGCAATTTGTATTTCGTTAGGTGCATAATCTAAGCCTTCCCAATCTTTTAAAAATTCACTAACGCTTTTGCGCAGTTCTATAATTCCATCGGCAGGGGGGTAGTTGGTATAATGATGTTTATAAGCGTCTATTATGGCATCTTCAAAAGCTTTTGGTATGGGAAAAATAGATGGGTCAAAATCGCCAATGGTATAATTAAAAATCGGTTCACCGTTTCTAATTCGTTCGCTAATAGCGTTGCCTAGTTTTACTATTTCCGATCCTTGCTGCGATGCTGCTAACTTGCTTAAAACCAAATTGCTCATATTGTTGTTCTTTAAAAATGAAATGCGGGAGCAAATGTAGTAACTAACAATTGTTAGCTACGTTTAAACATTTTAAACGGCTTAGTAAAATTTAATAATTAGTAATTGTATTTGCGGTGGCAAACTATTAACTTCGCTAGTGTTTCAAAAAAACAAAAAGAAGCCTAAATAGAAAATATTTTAGGTTTTAAATAATTTGTGATAAAAATTCTAAATAAAAGCCGTAACTTTTGTTTTTATAAAAAACCACTAATAATTGTGGAAATAGAGATTTACTATGGCAATAACTAACAGAAAACCAACAACACCCACCGTAAAGAAGGCTAGAAAAGCACCACAGCAAATTGCTACAGAAGATATTGTTATTAAAAAGCTAACCAATAGCGATGGCTCGGAACCAGATATTTACGCCGGCTTGCAAAAATATTTTGGATTTAAAGAGTTTAAAGGCACACAAGAAAAAAGCATTAAAAGCTTATTGGATGGTCACGATACATTTGTAATAATGCCTACCGGTGGTGGCAAAAGTTTGTGCTACCAATTACCAGCTTTATTATTACCAGGTTGTGCCATTATTGTATCGCCATTAATTGCTTTAATGAAGAATCAGGTAGACCTTGTACGTGGCTACAGCGATCAAGATAATATTGCCCACTTCTTAAACTCATCGTTAAACAAAGGGCAAATAACCGCTGTAAAAGAAGACTTGCTAGCGGGCCAAACCAAATTGTTATACGTAGCACCAGAAACGCTTACCAAGCAAGAAAACTTAGACTTTTTTAGCGATTTAGAAATATCATTTTTTGCGGTAGATGAAGCCCATTGCATTAGCGAATGGGGTCACGATTTTAGACCAGAATATAGACGCTTACGCGAAATGATGGATATTATTAACAAGCAAATACCCGTAATGTCTTTAACAGCAACTGCAACACCAAAAGTGCAGAGCGATATTGTTAAAAACCTTGGCTTGCGTAATCCTAATATCTTCATTTCATCTTTCAACAGAGCCAATTTATTTTACGAAATTCAGCCTAAAATAACCAAAGAACAAACGGTTAAAAGCATTGTAAAATTTATTTCGCAACACAAAGGCAAAAGCGGCATCATATACACACTTAACAGAAAAACTACCGAAGAATTGGCCGAGTTACTAATGGCCAATAACATTAAAGCTGTTGCTTATCATGCGGGTTTAGATCAAAAATTAAGAGCCACTAGACAAGACCAATTTTTAAACGAAGATGTGCATGTAATAGTTGCTACCATTGCGTTTGGTATGGGTATAGATAAGCCCGATATTCGCTTTGTAATACACTACAACATACCAAAATCAATAGAAAACTATTACCAAGAAACGGGCCGTGGTGGCCGCGATGGCCTAGAAGGTATTTGCTTATTGTACTATTCTCATAAAGATGTTTCGAAGCTTGAACACTTAATGCGAGACAAGCCATTGAGCGAAAGAGAAGTAGGCGCACAACTAATAGACGAAACAGTAGCCTACGCAGAAAGTAGCGTATGTAGGCGTAAAATATTGCTACACTATTTTGGCGAAAACTGGGAAACAGAAAACTGTGGCAACTGCGACAACTGCAAACACCCTAAAGAAAAGTTTGAAGCCAAAGAAGAAGTGATAAAAGTAATTAAAACCATTAAGGCTTTAGACGAGCGCTTTACAACCGATTATACCGTAAATGTAATTATGGGTAAAGCCACTACACAAGTTACCATGTACCGCCACGAAAAGCTGCCAGAATTTGGTATTGGTAATGATAAAGAAAGCCACCTGTGGAACAGCTTAATAAGGCAAATGTTGCTTGAAAACCTAATTAAAAAAGATATTGAAGAATATGGTTTATTGAAAATTACCGAACACGGCGAGAATTTTTTTAAAAAACCAACATCATTTAAAATTGCACTTAACCACATATTTGAAGAAGGTGAAGGCGATGATGATGATCACGAACACACAGCACCTACAAATACAACCGCCGTAATTGACGATACATTGTTTGAGATGCTAAAAGACCTAAGACAAAAAGAAGGCAAAAAGAAAAGTTTGCCACCGTTTGTAATATTTTTAGAAAACTCTTTGCAAGACATGTGTACCGTGTACCCAACCACACTAGAAGAGCTAGAAAAATGCCAAGGTGTAAGTAAGGGTAAGGCAATAAAATATGGTAAGCCATTTGTAGAATTAATAGCCAAATACGTAGAAGAAAACGAGATAGAAAAGCCCGACGATTTTGTAATGAAAAGCGTAGCCAATAAGGCAAGCAACAAAATTTTCATCATTCAAAACGTAGATAAAAAAATACCGCTTGAAACCATTGCAAAAAACAAAGACTTAAAGCTAAACGAACTATTAGAAGAAATGGAAACCATTGTAGCAAGTGGTACCAAGCTAAACCTAGATTATGCCATACACGATTGGCTTGATGAATACGACCAAGAAGACATTATAGAGTACTTTAAAGGTTGCCAAACATCATCGCTAGATGTAGCACAAAAAGAACTAAGCGACAATAATTACACGTGGGAACAACTGAAAATTATGCGCATTAAGTTTTTAACCGTATTTGGTAACTAAGCACCTTTTTAAAGCCACAATTTTTTGTGGCTTTTTTGGGGTGTACGCTGCGCAAATAATACCAAGTATTAGCATAAAACCCCAAACATGGTACATACCGCCGCATTGTATTTATTAAAAAATTCCGCTTATATAAAGGTATTTGCTATAAAGCCTGTTTTGTGGAAATAGCGTTACGCGAGCTGCAACTGCTGCTGCATAATGTTATTTTATTGATGTTTTTAACTAAAGCTAAATTTATAATGTGCCGCTGTAACAAGGGCTAAATAGTACTACTACTGTTGAGGCTTACAATAGCAAGCCCACTATTGGCAATACTTTTGTTGGGAGCAATATTACAGCAATCAACAAACTACACAACTAAAAAAGTTATCTTTGCAAGCACTATAGACAAAGAAAAATGGACTTAAAAAAGTATCACCCCCTTTTAAAAGACGCAATTAAACTTTTTTGGGAGACACGGAACAGCCAAAAGGATGCCCAAAGTGAAAAGGAAATAAAAGATACAGGAAACAGAAGTTCAGTAACTGGTGGAAAACAGCTTGACGGTCTATTAAAATTACTTTGTGTGGTTGCTACAGATTTAGGCATCCCGCAAGATTGTATTTTTATTAAAGGCAACCAATTGCCAGGATATTTTAGACCAACGAAAGATTGGGATATGCTTATCATAACCCCATCCAAAAAATTAGTAGCGGTTATTGAACTAAAATCTCAAGGCGGTTCGTTTGGTAATAATTTTAATAACAGAACCGAAGAAGCAATAGGTAGTGCAACAGATTTATGGACTGCTTTTAGAGAAAAGGCATTCCCAAACCAACCTGCACCTTGGTTAGGCTATATGATGATTGTTGAAAAATCGCAAAAATCAACATCACCAGTAAGAATTTCAGAACCATATTTTAAAGTATTTAGTGAGTTTCATAACACATCTTATTTAGACAGGTATAAACTTTTCTGCCAAAAGCTAATGTTAGAAAGGCTCTATTCACAAACTTGTTTGATTTGGGTTACAAACGACCATCGGTTTGGAGATTTGGAAGCAAGCATCTCAATTGAAACGTTTTTAAATTCTTTTGTAGGTTATTTAACCGGACAACTTCACGAGTTTAAAAAGTAATGCTATGAAAAGAGGAAATGGTAGAAATCAAGGAGAAGTGTTTACAGATAAAAATGCTATACAATTTATTTTGGATGAAGTTAATTATGCTCCTGATGTTGATTTAAAGAGCATTTCTATTTTAGAACCTGCATCGGGCAAGGGTGCTTTTGCTATTGAAATTATCAACAGATTATTTCAATCATCTCTTCTACACAATTTCTCTTTTTTAGATAGCCTTATCTGTAATTTGACTTTTGTAGAGTTAGACAAACATTCCTTTGCTAAATTATGCAGTTCCATTGATGAATTAGTTTTTAATTTAACTAGTAAAAAAACTACTGTAAGTTCTAAAATTTGTTTAAACACCAATTTTTTAACTCACCAATTTAATATGAAGTATGATTGTATCGTTGGAAATCCGCCATATATAAGGCACGAACTGATACCTAAATTTGATAAACCCATTTATCAACATAAATTCAGCACCTTTAAATACAGGGCAGATTTATATATACCGTTTTATGAAAATTCACTTTGTTTATTAAAACCGAACGGCTTATTATCTTTTATTTGCTCAAATAGATGGCTATATAACCAATATGGTAAACCTTTAAGAGAAAAAATCTCAACTAAATATAACTTAAAAAAAATTTTAAACATCGAAAAGTCATCGCCTTTTGATGAAGCCGTAACAGCATATCCTTGTATTACTACCATTCAAAATAGCAAGCAGTGCCAAACTGTTCTTTTTTATGAAGACAATTCAAAAACAATAAATTTTAGTACTATTCCATTTATTGAAGTAGATAATCCAAAAACTAATTCTTGGCAAAATTTATTCTTGCATTACAACATTAACAATATTGCATTAATTGGAATTGAAGAACAAGGCTTTGAAATTGGCATTGGTGTTGCTACTGGCGCTGATAGCATATTTGTAAAACAAGGAAAAGAACTTAATGGAATAGAAAGAAGTAGAATATTGCCGTTAGTCAAATCTTCGGATTTAAAAAACAATACATTTACTTGGAACGATAACTACTTAATAAACCCATACGATAACGATGAACTTTGTGATTTAAAATTATATCCTCATTTGCAAACCTACTTTAATGACAATAAAGACACATTATTAAAAAGACATACCGCAAAAAAGACACCTAGTAAGTGGTATAAAACCATTGACAAGATTAAACCAGAATTACTTGCAAAACCAAAGCTTTTACTACCCGACTTAACTGGAAATAAATTTCTGTTTATAGACGAGGGCAACTTTTACCCACATCACAACATCTATTACATTACATCAGAAAACATTTCTTCTCTTAAAACATTGGCAAGTATTTTAATGTCTAACTTCATTAAAAATCAAATGTCTCAAATTGGTATAAGAATGAACGGGGGGCTGCCAAGATTTCAATCGCAAGTTTTAAAACAGTTAAAAATACCAAATATTAATAAACTAAAATTGAGTGACAGAACCAAATTAATACAAGCATACGACAACCAAAATTTAGACAATACCAACCAAATAATAGATAAATACTGCACCCAACATGGGGTTTTAGGCAAGTTGGGCTTAACAAACTAAACTTTAAGCCAATTGCAAAGCCTGGCATCGGCCGCATTGTATTTATTAAAAAATTGCGCTTTTATAAAGGTATTTGGTATAAAGCCTGTTTTGTGGAAATAATTATCACTTGCATCTAAAAAGCAAACAGATTAATAAACCACAAAAACTAACGTTATGGCAGAGTTACAAGTACAAAACAATGGTAAAAATACAGGTGTAAAAAAGAGTAAAAAACTATCTACAAGGGTAGATTTAACCCCCATGGTAGACTTGGGCTTTTTGCTAATTACCTTCTTCATTTTTACAACAACTATGAGTAAGCCCATGGCTATGGGCATTAATTTACCAAGCGATAAGCCTGTGTTTCCACCAAATGTAACGCCAGAAAGCAAAACCATTAGTTTAATACTTGGCGATAATAATAGCATTGCCTACTATAATGGTAGCAATGTACAAGCTACTGCCACCACCAACTACACGGCAAAAGGCATTAGAGCAGTATTGATAAACAAACAACACTCGCTTGGTAAAGATGCCAAAAAAATGGTAGTACTTATAAAACCAACCAGTAAAGCTAGCTACGCAAATGTGGTAGATATACTAGACGAAATGGCCATTAACGGGGTAAAAACCTATGTATTAATGGAGCCAGATGCTAAAGAATTACTTGCTGCCAATTAAAAAACAGTTTATTAAGTGAACTTACATTTTACTAAAAAGGCTTGGCGTTGTTTGGGCATTGCAAAGGTTGTAACAGCCCATTAATTACCGCAGCGGCAGATGGTGTTTTATTAATAAGCCAAATTTATAACGCCCTTGCCCGAACTAAAGCACAATAGAGAACTAGTGTTGAGGCAATATTCGTCAAGCCCCAATAATGCCAAACACTATGTTAGCTGCTGTAAATTGTGTGTTTGAGTTCTGCAAAATATTTATGTTTAAATAAGTCAGAGTTGATAATGAAGCCAAATACTTCATCAGTAAATTCAAGTAGTGTCAATGCAGAAAGTTTAGAAAATTCCGAAAGTGGTTTTCTATAAAAGAAAAGTCGCCAAGGGTTTTCAGAAATTTCCTCATTCAAATTTGATTCAAAACCTTTAGATGTTAGTTGGTTTAGACCTGCAATAAATTCAGTGTCAGATTTTAAAAGATGTTTCTTTGATGGATGAACGTCAAAAAAAACACAAATTTCTGGTTCGTCTTTTTTAAAGGGAATAGAATGGTCGTCTGTGTCAAAGTAGTATGCTATTGCAAAAAATTGTCCATAGTTTAAACCTTGGTCTTCTTCATACTCATAATCGTTTATAATAAACTCTACACCTTTTCGTCCCCATTCAAAATTTAGTCGCTTTGGAATATTAATTTGGTATTTAGAAAGTGCTACTTCGTGATAAAAGTCAGAGATCATGTTTGCAATTTTTTTCTCAAAGTTGCTTTTGAAGTAGTCGCAAAAAGTAATAATGTCGCTGGTACTTACTTCTCCTAACTCTTCAAATTCGCCTGATATTTTGCCATATGATATAAAATGTTGGCAAATAATTTCATCCACATATTTTAATTGGGTTGCAATTTCTGACCAAGTATAAAAAACAATTCTTGGGTCGTTTATGGTTCTTAAAATTTCAATATCAGATTTTCTTGGGGTAACAACAAGAAGTAAGTCATTTGACTTTAGCCAATCTAAATGTCCTTCGATTTGGTAGTTGGTAAGTCCAAGTCGTTTAGTTTTATTTTCAAAAAATACAGTAAATGTTTCTCCACTCGTGTCTGTTAAATCAAAGCTGCCATCTGGGTTTGTCGTTCCACCACCAAAAACGGTCTTAATGTTTGATAACGGCTTTTCTCTTAATTGGCGTTTAGTCAGAAACTCACAAAAAAACTTATTGTTTGTCAACTCAAGCAACGCTAAGAAACTATAGGTTAGCTTATTTTCGGGTTGTTGATACGGATTTAAGAAAATGTTAGTTTTCATTGTTGATGATGTCTGTCGGTTTTATAGCAGCCAACGAACAGGGCTTTGGGCAGGTGTGGTATTAGAATTCCGTCCGCCTGGAACCGCTGTTGATTGAAATTATAATGATGAAATTAAGAACTAAAGTTCAAAGTTGTTTGTCCAGCCCGAACTGAAGATTGGCTTTTTACTGCTGTCGATTGTACTTCCGTCCAGCCACACTTGCGCAAAACCCAATGTTGGCAGTAGTGCTTTTTCCCACAGTTTGGCTCTAAATTAGTCGTCTTACTTTCTGTTTATATGTCATATATTTTTGTCCATGTTGGTTGGTCAAAAATTCTTCTTCAAGTCTAATTTGTATTTGAATTAAAACATAACCCAAAATTAAAAATATTGTTGTCAATGCGTTTGGTGTCGTTAGAAAAAGTCCGACTAAACTCAATATCATTCCAAAGAAAATTGGGTTTCTAGAAAATTGAAAAAGTCCTGAAGTAATAAGTTCAGTTTTTGTTTCTGTGTCAATTCCGATTCTCCAAGAGTTTTTCATATGATCTTGAGCAATGATTGTCCAAATGAGAGCAAATCCTAAAAATCCAAGTCCTATATATTTTATTGTCAAAATTTCAAGCTGTTGAATTGGCAAAAATTTGTCATAAAGTGACGGTATAAAAGCAAACAATAAAACATAAATGAACATAAAAATTAAAGTCAGTTTGAAGTAAAAGCCGATAAGTCCATAAGCACTGTCGTCTTTGGGTAAGACAAGTGGATTTTTTCCAATTCGTTTCGCAACAATTACACTTTTTGCAACAAATGCAATTCCGAAGTATACAATAAAATATGTCGGCAAAAATATTCTTAAAAATTCATTCATTTTGTCTATCTGTCATTGTTTACGGTGTCGGTCAATGCATTACTGCCAACACAAAAATATGCGAACCCATAAATATCTCCAAAAAAATTTAGTTACTTTATTTTCAACACTTCTCAATTCGCCTTTTAATATATCCGCTTATTCCCAACCTTGCTTCCTGTCCTCACCAACCATTTAGAATAGGTAATTAACCACTAGAGAAAGTCTGTAGCAAGGCAACGGGTGTTAACGAACTTGCCCTCGCCTTGGTTCGTGAGGTCACGAACCAAAGCTAGGCTAACGAAAAAGGCTTGGCGTTTTTGGGGCCTTCGAGTTCCGTATGCCCATAACCGAAGCCAAATATTTTCCGCTGCGGCGGAAGATGTTTTTTTCACAAGCCAAATTTATAACAGCTAGACCCAACAAAAGCACAATAAAGAATCCGCCGCGGCGGACTGAGGCTATATTAGTGAAGCCCCAATAATGCCAAACCTAATGTTGTGCGTTCGGCTTTTTTTATTCTGTTGTTTGTGTTTTTAATTCTTCATTTATGCGTTCTACAAACTTATCAACTTCGTTCATAAATTCTGTAAATACTGGTTTGATTTCTTTAATTGTACTGTACTTATTCCAACTGTCTAAATGATTTGGGTTTGGTTTTAAACCTTTAACTAAACTTGCAGTTTGTTTTGCAAATTCTATTGAAGGTTCTTTGCTTAATCCTAATCTTGAAAGTTGTATCAAAGTCCAACCAATATAAAACAAACCTTTTCTGTCTGTTACAAACAAGGTAACTTTTTGTCCACTTCCATTTGGGTCCAAAAGTTTTGTTACAAAACTTCCAGAATTCCATTCAATGTAATATCCTTTTTCTATTGAGTTCTTTAAAATGTATTTCGCAAATTCGCAACTTTCATTGTCAGTATTTTGCTTCAATTGTTCAAAGAAATCGTCTTCTGATATTGTATTTCTTGTCGCTTGTGATTTAGATTTTTCTTCTTTGAAATCAGTTTCTACATTTATTACGTTGTTTGTTGTTGAGTTCTCAATTTTAATTATTGCTCTTGTTATTTCTTTTGTTCTCGTTATTAGATTTGGTATAACGATTAAATCGTTTTCAATGTTTGGATTTTTATAAACTTGAAGTTCAACTAAACCAAGTGTAAATTGTACTTGTGGTGTATTCGATAAATATTCTACCATATCTTCAACACTTTCTCTAATGCCATCGCCAACAATTAATAATAAAAGTCTTCCACGTTTAAAATTTCTGTCAATGTTGTCAATTATTATTTGTTCTTGGCTTTCGTCTATTAAGTCAAACTCTTTAATAAGTTCAATTACACCTTTTGTATTGTTGTTCAACAATTGGCTTGATACTTTAACAGCGTCATTAAGTTTTGAATACGTCCAAGTTGTTAGTTCCTTTGCATAATCAATAATTTGTCCAACAACTTCTCTTTTTGCTTCTGGGTTTCTCCAAAGTTTGGTTTCTACAACTGTCAAATATCCGTTTGGTGAAATATATAAGTTGTCAATGTAACCCACAGAAGTAGACATTTCTCTTCCTAATGAAATCAAAGGTGCAAAACCACTTTCTATATCGTCAATTGGTAAAACTTGTGGGTTGTTATGAATTAATTTTTGTAGCCATTGTTCTTGGAATAATTTTTCAGTCAATGGTACTCTTTCAAGTTTCATTGATTTGTCTTGGCTTATGAAATATGGTGTCCCTTGTTGTCTATTTCCTTTCGTTATCATTTTCTATGTTTGGTGGTTCTGTAAGCAAACGCCCAACCCTTTTTTGCACGAACTGCTGCTACAATTGGACTAAGCATTTTACTAATTGAAGTGGGTTCTTTTAGAAAATGCTTTTGTCTAACATCTACAGCTACCGAGTAGGCAAGTTTTTTAGTTGCTACACTGCTATTTTCTGTTTTCATCGATGCTATTAAAGCATCGTAATTAACAATTGATGTTTCTGTAGTTGGTGCTACATAACCTACAAACCCTTTTAAGTTTGTAGATAGTGCTTCGGCGTTAGCAATTTTTGCACCGAAGGTAACTTCCGATGTGGATGCCATTGTTTATACCATTAAATTGTGAAGTAAAATTGATGCCAGTACAAATTTAAAAACTATTTCAGTTGAAAATACCAATTTTTAAATACATTTTTTCTGAATTGAGTAAAATTATTTTTGAATTGAGTAAGTTGAAATATGGATTGCGTAAGTTGTATTTTGAACTGAGTAAAATTATTTGGAATTG
>JASGCX010000045.1:2393-17126 GCA_030053925.1 Flavobacterium sp. | reverse complement strand
AGTAAGTTGAAATATGGATTGCGTAAGTTGTATTTTGAATTGAGTAAAATTATTTGGAATTGAGTAAGTTGAAATATGGATTGCGTAAGTTGTATTTTGAATTGAGTAAAATTATTTTTGAATTGAGTAAGTTGTATTTTAACTTGTGTAAAATATTTTTTGAATTGAGTACTTTTTGAACTGAATTGAGTTTGTTACGATTAAAATTGAGCAAGTTAAAATCTTGTTTGAGTAAAATTGAAACGGCTTTGAGTAAAGTGTTTATCGCAATGAGTATTTGTTTTATGCTAAGGTGCAAAGCAGCAAAGAACGCAAAGCGATAAAAGAACAGAAGAAGAAAAAATGTAATGGGCTGTGTTTAATCTTCTTTGTACCAAGTCCAATTGGCAGGGTCATAATAGCCATCTTTCTTTTCAAGTTCAATCATACCTCGTGCAAGTTCTTTCATTTCTTTGGCGTTGGGTGCGTTGGTTTCGATACATTCTTTTAGGTAAAGCCTTATTCTTCTTATTCTATCCCACATATCTTCTACCATTTTATCTCTTTCATCTACAAGTATTTCGTGCTTGAGGGCTAATAGTTGTTCGTCTAAATAGTTTTCTTGGTACTCATCAATTTTTTTGTCTAAGTGAAGCAGTAATTCGTTTTGGCTATCATCGTCAATGTCGTTTAACATTTCTTGAATGAGTTGTTTGAACTCTCGCAAAATATCTACTTGCTCTAAAACTGGTTGTGCTAATACCCAATCGAAAAGTGCGTTGTTGTTATCATCAAAAATGAGGTCTAAAAGTTTTTCTTTGTATTGCATAAAGATTATTTTTTTCTGTCAATAGTTTTAACACCACCATCAAAAGGAATCATACTATGAAAAAGTGCGAACCATTCTTCATTGGATAATTGTTTTGCTGCAATTGTATATTCATCGAGCAATTGCCAACTATCGGGTAAGAATTGAACAAGGTGTTTTGGATTGAGATAAATTGTTTTATCGTTAAGGACAAATGACACAGTATGTACTTTTTCGATAACCATACTTTGTGTGTTATAGAAGTTTTGTACTAAAATAACCTCGCCATCTTTTCGTGTTACTTGCATTAAATTGGTAAAGGCTGCAAAATCATCGGAAGGATATTGACTCTTTAAAAATAGGTTACTGAACTTATAAGCAATGGCGTGGTTATCACCTGTTATCTCAATTATTTTTTTGCCAAATACTCTTCCAATATTAAATTCTCTAACTGTACCAAACAAAGTAATTTCTTTATTGCTTGGAATGAGTTCTTTTAATATTTCAACATCTTCATAAGTTTTTTTTGCAATTGTTATATCATTGAACAACCTACCTATATAAATTTCACTATCATCTTCATTGTAAAATTGTGCTTGTGTATCTTGCTTTAATTTTGAAGCAATGGTGTTGGCAAGTAAATAATCTGTTGCGTTGCAACAAGCTGTCATTCTTATTTCATAGCCATAATCTTCCTCTGTTATTTCTACACCTCTTGTTGAATATGGGTGAGAATAAAATAGATAAGTGGGTTCTCTGTTAATGCCTCTTATATCACCTCTTGGGTCTTTATTTCTTAGATCTTGAAAGAAAGTGTTCCAATCTAATTTGGTGTTGGTAATTGCTTTTATTACGATGCTCATAATTATTATTTTATTGCCAATTGTTAATTGCAAGACCACAACACTGGCTGTAGTTATAATTGCTTTTATAGTTTACAATTCTTGAATATTTTTTGTGATTGTAAAAATGAAATGATATTAAGTAATTGCCCTCGTCAAAGTGTTTATATACTTTGCTGTATAAATCTTTTAATGCTTGTAAATACGATTCTTTACTTCGGTATTTTTCTTTATCTAACATAGAAGTAATTGAGTTGAAAGAAGATTTTTTGCAATAGTATTTATTTTGCTGGTAAGTAGTGAAAAATTGTTTTTTGAAATGAAGCGTGCAACGACATTCTAAAGCTCCAAAGGAATAAAAAATTACATTTTTATAACCTAATTTTTCAAAATAATTGGTGTTATAGTTTTTATAGATTGTAACAAATTCTTCAATACTTGCATCTTGCAAATACTGGGCAATGTGCTTTGATGTTATGCGTTCTTCGGTATAATAATTAACAGGGGTAAACTTGGTAATTATTAATGTTGCTTTGCTATATTGTTTGTTTGATTTTGTTATTTGTGGCATAAGAAAACAATGCTAAGTTTTTAGTTGCACTCAACAATTTTTATTTCTGCTGGTGTTAAATTATAAAGCTGATACACTAACTCATTTATTTTGTTTTCGCAGTAATCAATTTTATTATTTAAGTGTTCTTTTTTTGTTTCTAAGGTTGTTGTTTGTAAGTCTATATTTAATTGTAGGAGTTGGTTAACATAGTTTTCAATTTGGTTGTGAAAGTGTTTATTTTGTTTTGTAATAATAGGAATAGGTAACTGCTCAATATGACTTTTTTTTACTTCAGCCAAAGCCTCACCACGTTCTGGATTTATTTGGTAATAATAAAAATTGGTAAGCTTTGAATTTAGCACACCTAACAAAAATTGATGACTTGTTTTATGAGAAATAATAACGTGTATATTGTTTCTACAAATAATGCTTTCTCCAATTATTGTAGCAATAATTTTATCGCTGGTTTGCCTAACAATTATTTTTTCTTTTGCTTCAAATACACTTGCATCTCTTGGTTCTGCCAACCATTCTCCATATTTAATCCAACTATTATTGTTCCAAAAATTTGTGTATCTATTCATTAAACTACCTCTCATTAATGGCAGCCAATTTTTGCCTTTGGGCTTTGCCACATTTTCTTTAACATAAGGTTTTTCATCAACAATTTCTCTTGTTTGTTTTGGATTTCCTTTGCCAACCTGAAATGGTTTAACCCCAACGTTTGAAAAACATTCATCTCCAATAAAAAGCGAATTGCTTTTTATTTTTTCAAATAACTTCTTATCTTCTTTATTAGCTAAAATATTTATTATTTCTCCATCGTTGGGCAAATTATATTGGCTTATTTCCCGCAAAAAACTAACTACTGTTTTTTCGCAAACTTCAATTTGTAAATTGCTATTTTTTATAAAATTATTTTTCTCAAAAACTAAAACGTGCGTATCTACCACAGCATTAAAAACTTTGTCTTTGCAATGCAATATTTTATACCAGTGATAATTGTTTACCAAGTATCTTCTTATGTTTTTAAACTTAATAGATTGCAACCAAGTATTAGGAATAATAATACCCAACTTGCCTTGCGTAATTAATAAATTACTATATTGCTCTAAAAACAATAAATACAAATCTTGTTGGTAATCTTGATGATGATATGTATTGTTAAAATAAGCAATCATAGTATTGTCAGAAACCTTTACATAAGGTGGATTTCCTATCACACAATCAAAGCCACCATTTTGTTTTTTGTTGTATTGAAGTGCAGGTTCACTAACAATATTATTTATTAACTTATTTGTATCATCTTCATTTTTTAGTATTTTATGATATTGCTTTTTATACGGTAGCGTGTAATCAATTTCTACATTTCTATTAAAAACAGTAGGAAATGCCTTTTGCCAATTAAATGGTTTTATCTTTTTTTCTTCTCCAAAATCAAGTTGCGTATCATAATAGTCTGTATCAATTAAACTATTGCCACTTTTAATATTATCGTCTAATGTTGGCAATACTCTTTCGTTAAATAAACTTGCTTGGTTTGTAATGCTGGCTTGGGTTTCGCCCTCCATACATTTTAGCAATAGAGAAAGTTTGGTTACTTCTACTGCGTTTACATCTATATCTACACCATAAATATTGTTGAGTAGTATTTGCTTTTTAATGCTTGTACAAAGGCTGCCTGTTGGTGTGAGTGCTTTATCTTTTTTGGCTTGTGTTTCGTTTTGTTGGTAGTAGGTGCTATGGTAATTTAATAAATGTTGATATGCACCAATTAAAAAACTGCCACTGCCACAAGCAGGGTCAACAACTTTTAATTCAGCAATTTGCTTTGGTGTTTTGTTTTGTGTGAGTTTGCCAAGTGTATTTTCTACAATGTAATCTACAATATATTGTGGTGTGTAGTAAACGCCACCTGCTTTTCTAACTTCAGGTTTTAGTTCAATTACTGCTTTGTGATTTTTGTTGATAGTAATTGTTTTGCCTAAAAATTGCTCGTAGGCGCTACCTAAAATTTCAACTGATAAAACAGAAAATTCATAAGGACATTCGGGATAATAAAATTGGTTAATGATTGTTTTTAAAACCTTGTTATCAATTTGCAGGTTTTCACTTATGGTGTCTTTCTTAAAGTTGAATAAGCCAGAGTTGTATTTATCATCGGCTATTTTAAAGATGCCAAATAAATTGGTGTAGTAGTTACCAAACTTTAATGATTCTTGTAGTTTGCCATAAGGTTCAATGCTTCTGTCTTCGGCAATGCGTAAAAATATTATTCTATCAATTGTTTGTTGCACTGCAAAATTTATTTCGTCTTCGTCTAATGCAGGGTTAAGTTTTGCAATGCTTTCGGCAAGTATTGTTCTGCAATTATCGAGTGTTTCTAAAAATGCTTTGTCAACTGTACTTGTTCCTTTTTTGTTGGCTGTGCCTTGTACGAATTTATCGAAACTACCTTTTAAAACTTTTTCTTTTGAGAAGGTGTCCCAAATAAAATTGAACTCGTTTAAGTAGTCTTTGTATTTTAAATATTTTATTCGAGCAACTGCTGCTTTGTCTGTTGGTAGTGGTTTTTTTGAACAATCGTAAATTGCAAATTCTTCAAAATCTGTGATAATGCTAATTGCTAATTTAGCACTCCAACCATATCTGCGAACTTGATAGGCTGGTAATACTTCGTCTTTTATAAATACACTTGGCTTTTTTGCCTCTACAAAAAATAAACGTTTGCCACCAGATAAACGAAACGAGTAGTCGGGTGCTTTTGTTGCTTTGCCAATTTTTATTTTGTCTTCGTGAATGACTTCTCTGTATGCTTCGGCATTGCCATTTTCGTTATCAACATCCCAACCTAATGCTTTAAAAAAAGGGTCTATAAAGTTTCTACGAGTTTGGGTTTCGTTGTAGTCTGATTGAGTGTAACTGCCTATTTGGTCTGTAAATCTTATTACAAGTTCTTCAATTTTAATGTATGCAGCTTCTTTTGTCATTGGTTAAAATTGGCACAAATATAATGCTTGTACGTGGGTGGTGGGTGGGCATAGGTGTTGGGGTTTGAGGCATTGCCCCGTGTTTTGTACTGCTGTTAAATTGTAATTGCAAGCCTTGGTTTGGGGTGTAGGTTTAAGGTTTTAGAGTGTGTACAACTAGCAACGTTAGCGTAACGCCCAAGCTGTTTCTTATGGTTATTTAGTGTTTTAATGGTATATATAAGTATCACTAAATGGCATATAAGCACAGGTGAGATACTTGCGCCTAGTGGGCATCTCTCGCAGAAATCGCTGAATAGCGCAGAAAATAAAAAACCACAGGGCAGTGCCTGCCCCCGATTCTTCTTTTCAACCAGCATACATTTACAGCACTACCCAAATTTAATTACGCCAAAAAGGCTTATACCGCTACCCCTGCCTATGTTTTTTCCGGCCAAATCTTTAAACAAATTAAACCCAATTTCTACATTTTTACTTGCCACAAACGCTACGCCAGCAGATGCCCTTATATAGCTAAAGTTTTTATTAGCCGTAAGATTTGATGTGCTAAATGTAGCAAGCGTACTTACCGAATTTACAGTATTAAAGCTTCCATTTAATTTTACTTGCTCGCTTACTGGTACACCACCCGAAATATTTAAAAAAACTTGCGAGGGACCATACACATCAAAATATTGCCTAAAACCAGCCTCAATATCATAATAAGGATTTCTGTTGTATTTGTCGGTAGAACCAGCAATGCCAACTTTTGCTTCAAAACCAAAGTTGCCAAAACCAATATAAGGTGCTTCTACGTTTTGATAGCCAGGAATAATTATCGAGCCGCTTAGCGATAAGTGCGCCAAATCGTTATTAAAATGGCTGATATAATAAGATAAACCAAGTGAAATATCACCAATATTTGCTACTGAATTAATTTTGCCATTTGATTCTTCGGATGTTTGTGTTTGTACTACAAAAGGTACGGTGGCAATAAAATCTAAATCTTTGCTGATGCCTGCACCTAAATAAACACCAACATAATTTGAAGTAAATCTACCATTGTTTATATATGCTTTGTAGATACCGGTATTATCCCAATAGCCTTCGGCATGGTACAATGTATAATTTGGTATTAACTTATAACGCCCCTTACCAATGGGGAAACCAGCAAAAGCAAATTGATTAAAGAGCACTAAAATGACTATTAAGAAGCCTAGTTTTTTCATTGTGAATATTGTTTTCTTTATGAAGGGGTACAGTTGTTGAGCGTATCAACAAGCTATAAAACGAAATAAATTGTGTTTATATTGTTGATTAAAAATTTTTGTATAAAAATATGGCTACTACGTGTTGATTTTTTTTAGTAAATAAAGGGTTATTACAACACAAGTTACACATTTTAATTACGTTTATCCATACCCCAAGTAAGTTTATTGCGCAGCGTAGATAAAAAGCTGTTTTCGTTTAGGCGTACTAAACTTATTTCAAAATCTTCTTTTTTTACTGCAAGTTGCGTGGTTTTATCTACAATTTCTTTACGAGCATCTAAGGCGCAAATAAACTCTTCGCCACGTGTTTCTATTTCAAAAGAAATGATGTTATTGTCTGGAATAACAATGGGTCTTGCATTCAAATTATGCGGTGCTACGGGCGTAATTACAAAACTATTACTATCGGGAAAAACAATGGGACCACCACAGCCAAGGTTGTAACCGGTAGAACCAGTAGGTGTAGATACAATTAAACCATCGGCCCAAAAAGTGTTTAAAAACTCACCGTTTAAATAGGTGTGTATTTTAAGCATTGGCGAAGTATCTCGCTTATGAATGGCAAATTCATTTAGTGCAAAAGCTTCATTTGGAAACAAGGGTACGCTAGCATCTAAATGAATTAAGCTACGTTTATCTTTTACAAATGTGCGGTTAACAATAGCATCTACCGCCACAGTTAATTCATCTTTACTAATACTAGCCAAAAAACCTAAGCGCCCAAAATTGATGCCCAAAATTGGTATTTTTTTGTCGCAAACGAGTGTTACAGAATCTAAAATTGTACCGTCGCCACCTATGCTTATAAGACATTCTACTTCTTTACTTAAATCGTTGTGACTAGCGAATGGTGTAAGGTTATGCAGCAAATTGGCAGGTAGTGCAAACTGCCTAAACAATGGTTCGTAAATAAGTACCGAAATATTGTGTTTTGCCAAAGCCTGCAACAGAAGCATCAAGGGGTTTTCCTGTTCAAAATCTAAGCCTCTGCTATAAATTGCTACTTGCATTTTTTTGGGTTTAAAATGATACGCTGCTAATCTCTACCACCGTGTAAATATAAACCCTGCGAGCCTAACTGGTTAAAACTGAATTCAATTTTAAAAACAAAATCATAGATAGACACAATATCCAGCCCAATACCACCTGTATATATTAGCGTATTGTTTAACAAGCTATTGCCTGGGTATTTGTTATAAGCATAGCCTACATCGCCAAAGGCTTTTAAGAAAAAGCGAAAAGGTATTAAGTCGTGGGTTTTGCTTTTAAACGGATTTTTAAAAATGTATTTAAACAATTGCTTGTGTACTGTGGCTTTGCCCAATACACCAGCGGTGCCGTCTATTACATAATATTCTAAGCCTCGTACTTGAAAATCGCCATAGCCAAACAAGCGTTGGTTAAAGTAAAAGTTTTTATTGTTGGTAAGTTTTACCGTACCTGAGCCTTCAACATGTACAAACGAGGTGCTGCTTAATGGAAATGCGTACAATAATTTACCGCCTATTTGCCACAAGCCTGTTACATCATCAAAACCTCGTTTAGATATGTAAGCACCAGCAATAATACCCTTTGTGGGGTAGGCATTATAATTTGTTTTGGCATAGCCAATACCATAGTTTAAGGTTACATACTGAACCTCTTTTCTATTGTTTGGGAAATAATTTTGGTTGGCCTTTAGTGCACTATCGGAAATGCCTTCGTACAAGAATATGGCCTGCAGGCTGTGGCGCCAATATTGGTCGGGGCGGTACGTGTACGTAAGATCTGCACGAGTGATGGTTCTTGTAAAATCTTGGGCTTTATAAAATAATTGTTTGTTTAAACTTGTGTTGTAATTAAACTCTCGTTGCTTAGAATGTGCAACACCTACACTAAAGCCTTGTTGCCGTTTTTTATCGAAAAAAGGTAAGCCGTAACGCAAGCTTATTTGCTGGCTATAACCAGTAATTAACCAAATGGCTAGTTCGTCGTTTTGCCCGGTAAGATTGCTTTGTGTAAATTTTATACCATAGTTTACACGGTCTAAACTTGCTTTTTGGTCTACCAACCATTGGTTAAAGTTTCTATCAACCAACCTAAAATACGGCAATGGAAAAAAGTACCAACGTTCTTTTACGTTTACATTAATTGTTAGGGTATTGCCTATTTTTTGGCCCGCCAAAACGGTAGCATCTACAAACAAAGCGGTATTAAATACTTGGTTACGGCTTTGTTCTAGTTTTTTATTAAGGTCTTTTAGTAAGATGGTATCGCCTAGGTGTACCACCATTTCACGTAAAATAATATAGGCTTGGGTACGCTTGTTGCCTTTAATGGCAATATTGCCAATGGTTACATATTGGTTGCTATCAACAATGGTAGTATTGGCTGTTGACTGTATTGGCAAGCTATCTTGCTGTGCATGCAAACTGCCGCCAAAAACAATGCAACACAATAAAAAGTAGGTAAAGCGCATTAATAAACAAAACTGATAAGTGGTAAATATAGGCGAAATTGGGTTTAGCCTTTGTTAGGCTTTGGTTTATGAGGCACCATTAATCAATTATTTTGTAGGAGCGGTATTGTATAGAAGGCTTTGCTGAAAAGGAATGGGGGGGTGAAAACCCCAATAATGCCAAACCTAATGTTGGGCGTTCGTTGTTTTTTTCTATAAGTTGATTGACATTCTTTTTAATAATTTTCTGTTAAGGTCAGATTCTGCGTCTAAAGATGCAATCATTTCTCCACCAATATTAGACAATCTTGCTAAGTCTTGTTTTGGTAAAGTTGCTTGGTCGGAAAATATTAATAGACTTTCAAAATCTGGGTTAACTCTTGTTAGACGTTCTAAAGTGATGGTTGTCAATCTTGCTTTGTCTCTATTTGGTATTCCAAATACAAAAAGAGGTGAATGTTTACCATCTATTTTGTAGTCTATTGGATAGTCCTTTGAATTATCCATTCCGTCATAATAGTAATCTTTAACTAGGTTTTCTTCACCAACAATTTTAAAGAGCCTTTCTTGTAGGTCGTCATAAAAAGTAGACTCTGCCCTTGCTCTATTTAATAAAGTTAAGTCGTTTACTTTTGTTAATGCTTGTCCAATTCTAAATATATTGTACCCTAAATTTTCAATTTGTGTGTCAATATAAAATTCGCCTTGCATTTCATTAACAGATGTTTCAGCTTTTATTTGGTCAAATATTTTTTCTCTTGTGCCTTCTCTAAATTTGTGTATGTCATTGTCGTAGCTAAGATGCATCATTGTGTGCCCCATATCGGTAAGTCTCATAATTCCGGTTGGCATTTCTTTTAAATAAATAAGATAGGGGTCTCCATCGGCAAAGAAAAAAGGAGTTTCAATTTGAGCTAACTTGCTGTTCTTTTGTCTTATTTTAATTTGTGCACACATAAGTGAGCATAATTTTTTCTGGAGTATGTCTATGTCTAAATTCATTAGTCAAACAAAGATATTTGAGTTAAATTATCTGGCTCTGGTTTTGTACCTGTTATATTGCAGTCTTTCACAAGGCAATGTAAAGCACCATTAACGCTGTTGTACCTGTCTGTAACTTCTGCAAATCCTTCTGGCTTTTTGTTAGCTTTTATATATCTTTCGGTGGCAATGTGAATATGTGTATTGTAGCCTGTTGTAGTTTGTTCAATATGGTTTGTATGATTATGGCTTGAACCGTTATACCGTTTTAATGTAACAGATTCTCCACTTGGCGAAATCCAACTAATACCACAAGAAAAGTCATCCTCCATCCCTTCTCTAAGATTTTTTCGCATATAAATCTCGAAAAGGTGGTTATGTTGGTCTAATGAAATCACATTAAAATTGTGTTGTTCGTGACCTTCTTTATTCTTGCTTTTGCTTGTAGGGTTTTTTAACCTTTTTGGTGAAGATAATAATTCGTTAATAATTTTATCTGATAAACTTTCAAGTGCCATTAATAATAGTATTTTAAAGTCATAAAATTACAAATTGAAAATATGTTTTGTACTTTTAGTGTGGCATTAGGCCCAACGCTAGGGGCTAGCGTTGTTGGGTAATAGCGAAGGTTCCAACAGCCCACAACCGAAGCCCAATGATTTCCGCCGTGGCGGTAGATGTTTTATTTATAAGCCAAATATATAACGCCCGGCCCCAACTGAAGCACAATAAAAAAATGCTGAGGCAATATTTGTAAAGCCCCAATAAGGCCAAACCTTATGTTGGGCGTAGTTTTAGGCAGGGTCAATGTCTGTCAAACTTATTGCTTTGGGTTTTAGTTCTGTTCCTTTAATTTTTACCTGTTCTCCCCAGTATTTTTTTACAATGTCTCCTAGCCCTTCTGGAACAGTGACTGAGTAATTAATACCGCCTTCGACTTTTAATTTTATATTGTTTGTGTCTTCGTTAGCAGCGAACAATCTGCCAATCAATTCTATGTTTTTCCCTTGAGTGTCTTTTAACTGATTATCTCTATCAAAAGTTGTGGACGAAATTTCATTTCGAATTCTTGTAAACCGTACATCTTTTTGTTTACCTTCTCTAATTATGGTGAGTCCTACCAAATTTACTTCGTCACCATCAGGTGCTAACTCTTTTGAAAGCCCAACAAAATTTTTAAAATAAGTGTCGTCTGGAATTTTAGTTTTAAGGGTTTCGAAGTCTGCGTTATTCACCAACCCAATATTTTCAATGATATCTTCTATTATTTCTGTTGAATTATCAAAGCCTTCCATTTTCATTTGTTGTGTTAACCCACCCAATCTAATTGTAAAAGCAAAGCTAGCTGCTCTTGGAACAGAAAGATAAGGCTGAAAACTCATTTTAATTACTTTAGAAACATCGCCTGAAGCTCTGAATTTTTTCCCTGCTTTTCTTTCAACAGTCCTAAACGTCAATTTTTCAAACGTATTTATTCTGTCAAAAACTAAGTCTGATTTTGCCATTCCATAACCAATTCCCCGTCCTGCTATTACTAATTGTAATTCAGTTGAATTTAGCGAGATGCCTTGTAATTGTAGATGTCTTTGAAAATAAACATCCTCCAATAAATTTCTTAGTTCTTCTGCAATTTCAAATGGAGGTTGTCCGTATAATGCAAAACAAATTAATTTTTCCGCTTCTGAAAACGCATTAAAATTTAATGCCAATGCAGCTGCGCTTTTAAAAAGTACTGATATAGATGGTTCCCCAATATTTTGCTCCTTTGCAGAAAAGGCTGCTGCTTTTTCTAATTCAAAAGCTTCCTTAAATAAACCATTAGCTTCATCTAAAGAGCCATTGAACTTTTTAATAAAAGCTACATCAGCTATTTCTATGGCTTTAATATGTAATTCTTGAATTGTCATTTTTTCACTCCAAAATTAGCTGTTGGATTACTAAATTCTACTATGCCTATATATGCTGGCAAATTAAGACTATTTGATTGATTTGTTTGCTTAACCTTTACCTTATATCTGGCATTAACGTCTTTTACTGCGCCTTTAAATATTCCTGATATCTCAAGGCGTGCCTTTTTCTGAAAAAGAATGTCGCCCTTTTGCCCTAACCAATAATCAAACCCATTTTTTCTTGCAGATTTTTCAATAATTGTAAAGTCTGTAAGTTTAAGAGCTAATAGTATTGCTAAACAAACTGCTCCATGTTCTGTTGCATAGAATTGGTCAGCCCAGGTTCTATCAAGTTGCTCATCAAAAATATTGTTCCAAATAAGGTTGTAATTAATCTCATTGTCTCCGTAAACATTAAAAGCTGTCCCTAAATTGTTATGTGTATGTCTTGACAAGCAAACAACGCAGCTTTCATAGAGGTGTTGTCCGCTAATTTTTGATAAGCCAGGCAGTCCTTGTGTTATTTCATTAATGTCTATTGTCATCTATAAAGTATTAGCGTGTCTCAAAAAAATTAGACCCAACGCTAGGGGTTTGCGATGGTTGGGCATTGACCAACTGTCCGCCCGGAACCGCTGCTGATTAAAGATATGAATGTTGATGTTAAGAACTATGCTGAATGTTGCTTGTTAAGCCCGAACAAAGCTGGGATGTTTACTACTGCTCATTGTACGAACGTCAAGCCCAACTTGCACAAAACCCCGTGTTGCCTGCAGGGCTTCTATCGAGCATTTATAACCTCCGCAATCTCATCAGCAATTTCTCCAATTGTATAAACTGCCGTATTTCGAGCAACTTTGTCCGCAAGTGATGGACTGTAGTCGATAACTTCTTGTTTAGTTATATCGTGCCAAATCGGAAGTACAACTTGTTGACCACTTACGGATTTTGTAATTATTCCATCTAACTCATAATTTGTCCATCCCTTACGAATAAAATTTTTTGATAGTACAACAATTCCAAATCTGCTATTTGCAAGTCCTCTGTCTATTTTTTGCCTTAAACTGTCGCCAATTTTAAGTTCAAATTCGTCATACCAAACCTTTAAATTCTTTTCTTGAAGTGCAAGAGCTAAAGGTCTTACAACTTCACTTTTGTCTTCAGAGGCGTGGGAAATAAAAACATCATACTTCCTAATAATTGGTTCTTCTCCATATCCTGCTGGAATTTCTCTGTCTTGAACTAAAGACGGAACTGTTGATAATCTTGGTTGTCTTGCCTGTGGAAGCCTTCCTGGTAGGACTCTTACTGATGAACTAACTCGTCCTGTGTAACCACCTAAATCAACTGTTACATACCATCGTCCGGAACTCGGTACAGGAATTCTATGTGGTGAACTTGTTACGTGTCCACCATAATATGTATGTCTTCTACCTGATTTGTAACTTGAAAAATTAGAACTGTCCATTAATTTTACATTGGCAGAATTTCCTTTAAGTGTAACTTCTACAATTTCTCCACCACTTAATTGTCCAATGTCATAAGATTGATATTGCATATTTTAAATAATTCTTTATAAAGTTTGAGGTGTCTCATAGCCTTGCAGGCAACTCAAAAATATACACTTCTTGCTATTTTCTGAGCCTATTTTAGCAGTTATAAAATTCTATCCACTCCTTACGCTTTCACCAATTTTACCACTACATCGGTATTAGTGCCTCTTGCTATTTTGGCGGTAATGGTTTGGCTTGTGTAGCCTGCGGCGGCTATGGTTAGTGTTTGGTTGCCGGTGCTTATTTTCTCAAAATGTGCTAGGCCTGTGGCATCGGCAGGTTCGGTTTTTAAAGTGCTAGTATCTGTGGCATGTGCATAAGCTATAGGTGCTTGTGTGGCAGCATCTTGTATATGTATGCTAAGGCTATTGTGCCTTGTACCAGTAATAATTAACTTGGCTGCTAGGTCCATAGCATTGGCTAACTCGCTTTTAGGAAAATAAGAATGTACCAAATCTATCAAATGGTCTATATAAGTATCCATTTCATCTAACAATGGTTCTATTACATCGGTACCTGCTGTTTTTTTATGTTGGTTAGCAAGGGTTGGTTGCTCTTTGGCTTCGCTAAAAGCTGTAATGGTGGCTTTTATTTCGGCAATATTGGCGGGGCTAATATTGGTAAGCGTTTGCAAATTATCTTCTAGTGCTTTTACTGTGGCATTTGCCCTTGCTACACTTGTAGTAGCATCGGTTTGTGTGTAGTATTTTTCAGGATGGTCAAGCTGAGTAGCAAGTGCCGTATTGCCAGCACGTTTAGCTTTTACCACTGCACGACCTGTGTAAATAACAATTGTTTCTGCCATAGTGTTTCGTAAACTAGCTTTTGCTTCGCTTTTGCCAGTAGTATCGGTGGCTTGCGTGTTTTGTGCAGTTTCTAGCTTAATAATGGTGCTGTTGAGGTCGCTAATTTCTATGGCTGCATCTGCAATAGTGCCTAGCTGAGTGGCATAGGTTTTTGTTTGCTGCTGTACACGTTTACCAGCAGTAAAACGGGCTTCTTGACGGCTTGTCATAACTAATTTTTTGTGCGGTGATTAATAGTAAAAGTAGGTATTTACTTACATGCTTTTATATGATGCTATAAAACTACAACATTGTTTTTAAATTTTATTAATTCTGTTAAAATTTTTTTCAAAAAAAATTATAATTGCTGCTTTTGGGTAGCAAATTGTGGCTGTATATGGGCAAATATGTGTGTAAGAAGGGACTATCTATAGGTAAGCTATTATTATCTGTAGGTTAATGGGTTTTATCTTTATGTTAATGCCTTTTATCCTTGTGTAAGTATGTTGTATCTGCATGTAAGCAGGGGTAATCTGTGTGTCAATGTCTTTTATCCTTGTGTAAGTATGTCATATCTGCATGTAAGAAGGGTTTATCTGTATGTTAATGGGTTTTATCCTTGTGTAAGTATGTCATATCTGCATGTAAGAAGGGTTTATCTGTATG
>JASGCX010000045.1:0-2293 GCA_030053925.1 Flavobacterium sp. | reverse complement strand
TTAATGGGTTTTATCCTTGTGTAAGTATGTCATATCTGCATGTAAGTAGGGTTTATCTGTATGTTAATGGCTTTTATCCTTGTGTAAGTATGTCATATCTGCATGTAAGAAGGGTTTATCTGTGTGTTAATGGCTTTTATCCTTGTGTAAGTATGTCATATCTGCATGTAAGCAGGATTTATTTGTATGTTAATGGGTTTTATCTGTATGTTAGTAGCTTTAATGTAGTTGTAAGTAAACATCAATCCCAATGCAGTTTCATCTATTTTAATTCTACCCATTCACTTACATTATTATTGGTATCTACCGCAGCTACAAATAATCTATTATCGGGTGGTGCTATAGATGTTGTTCTGTCAAAATTGGTGTTTGTGGTGGTGGTTAAGTATAGCAATGTGGCCAAGTTTATTTTTGCATCTACCAATGTAGGCAATGCAAAAAATGCCAAGCCTTTAATGTTTTTGGTGCCATTGTAGGCAATGTTAAACGTGGTTTTGTTTATAGTACTTACTATTGGTTTTACAGGTGGTACACTATCTATCCAGGGCATTGGCGGTATAATGGCAGGTAGGGCGTAATAGTTTTGGCGCAGGCTGTCGTTCCAGCCGTTGGCATTGGTTTCAAAATTTTTACTGCTAAAATACACGCTGCCTTGTGTGGTACTGTATTGCCTAAGTGCTTGTATTTGTTTTGGAATTTCGTTGTTGTCTTTCCAAGCGGCATTGGTATTTACCCTATAAATACCGTGGCCAATGTACAAATGTTTGCCATAAGTGTGTTCGTTCCACCAGGCAAGTAGGGTATCGTAGTTGCACAGTTTATGGCCTCTTTCCCAGTACAATTGGGGTACTACATAATCTATCCAGCCTTGTTTTAGCCACAATAAAATGTCTGCATACAGATCATCGTAATTGGTTTGGCCAGCTTTTGTATTGCTGCCCATTGGGTGTTGGCTTTTGTTGCGCCACACGCCAAAGGGGCTGATGCCAAATTTTACATGTGGGTTTGCAGCACGAATGGTAAGGTATAATTGTTTAATAATGCTATCGCAATTGCTTCTGCGCCAGTCATCTTTGTTAAGTTTGCTAGCGCTTTGATTGTAGGTTTTTTGGTCTGGAAATTCTTTGCCAGTAATGCGATAAGGGTAAAAATAATCGTCCATGTGAATACCATCGAGGTTGTAACGTGTAACCAGGTCTTTTACAATTGCGCTTACATAGTCTCTTACTTCTTGTAAGCCAGGATTAAAAAACTTGGTTGTACCATAGGTTAAAAACCATTCAGGATGTATTTTGGTAATATGCGATGGCGCAATAGTTGATTTTGTAAGATTAAATACCGCTCTGTAAGGGTTTAGCCATGCATGAAACTCTATACCACGCTTGTGCGTTTCGGCTATCATAAATGCAAGTGGGTCGTAAAATGGTGTTGGTGGCAAGCCTTGTTTACCCATTAAATATTCGCTCCAGGGTTCGTATTGCGATGGGTAAAAGGCATCGGCTGCGGGGCGAATTTGCATGAAAATAGCATTGATGCCATTGCGTTGGTGAAGGTCTAGCAGGTGCATAAATTCGGCCTTTTGTTCTGCCACCGATAAGCCTTTTTTACTAGGCCAATCAATATTTTCTACCGTAGCAATCCACACACCACGAAACTCGAAATTTGTTTGCGCTTGTATGGTGTTGGTAAATAAAATAATACCAATAACGAGTAAGAAAAAGGATTTATTCATGTGGTAAAGGTAGCGAAGCAGCCAACAGAAATAAGGCTTGTGGATGTTTTAAGTGTGAGCGGCCAGTAATCCACAGCAATGAAGCGTGGTTGTGTATTTTCTTGCTTTATTTAGCAATTAGTTGAGTTGTTTGGGGTTAGGCAGGTGTAGGGTTTGAGATAATGTTATCGGATACGGCTTTACGATGTTGGGGGATTGGTGTTTGGTTTGCCCAAAACCGAAGGCAGATGTTGTTACTAAAGTTGCAGTTAATTACTAAAAGCCAACTTGTTAGCTATTGGGTTTAAAACCTTTAGGCTTAAACAGCCGAATAGCAAACAAAAAGTTGATTTTTCTCGTGAAGCCCCAATAACGCCAAACCTCGTGTTAGGCACCGTGCATTGTTTAGAGTTTTTCAATTTCTTCTTTAGTTAGTCCTGTTGCTTCAATTATTATCTCAATAGGAACTTTTAATTTTGTTAATGCTTTTGCGGTTTTAATTTTTTCTTCAAGCTGTCCTTTGAGTATTCCTTCGTCAAAAGCGGTGTCAATAACTCCTTTTAAGTCTCGGTAAATTTTCAA
>JASGCX010000121.1 GCA_030053925.1 Flavobacterium sp. | reverse complement strand
ATTCACTTTTCACCATTCACTTTTCACCATTCACTTTTCACCATTCACTTTTCACCATTCACTATTCACCATTCACCATTCACCATTCACTATTCACTTTTCACTATTCACTTTTCACTATTCACTTTTCACCATTCACTTTTCACCATTCACCATTCACTTTTCACTATTCACCATTCACTATTCACTTTTCACTATTCACCATTCACTATTCACCATTCACTTTTCACTATTCACTTTTCACTATTCACCATTCACCATTCACTTTTCACTTATGTACGCATCGAGTAAAACATTGTTTGAGAGGGCACAATTGAGTATTCCGGGTGGGGTAAACTCGCCAGTAAGGGCTTTTAAAAGTGTGGGCGGTACGCCTTTGTTTATAAAGCATGCAAAAGGTGCTTACTTGTACGATGTAGATGATAACAAATACATCGATTACATCGCATCGTGGGGCCCAATGATTTTAGGGCATGCTTACGAGCCAGTGGTAAAAGCTATTCAGGAACAAGCGGTGTATTCAACATCGTATGGGGCACCAACCGAGCTAGAAGTAAAGATGGCTGAACTAATAAAAAGCATGGCACCAAATGTAGACCTGATACGCATGGTGAGCAGCGGCACAGAGGCTTGTATGAGTGCGTTGCGTGTAGCACGTGGCTATACGGGTAAAAATAAAGTGATCAAATTCGAAGGTTGCTATCATGGTCATGCAGATAGCTTTTTAGTTAAAGCAGGTAGCGGTTTGGCAACATTAAATATTCAAACAGTGCCTGGCATTACAGCAGGTGTAGCAAACGATACATTAACTTGTGCTTATAACAATTTAAACGCTGTGAAAGCTTTGGTAGCTGCGCATGAGAATGAAGTAGCAGCCATTATTGTAGAACCTGTGGCAGGTAATATGGGTTGTATTTTGCCCGCAGAAGGCTTTTTAGAAGGACTAAGAGCAATATGCGATGCGCACAATATTGTATTGATTTTTGATGAAGTAATGACCGGCTTTAGACTAGCAAGAGGTGGTGTGCAAGAGAAGCTAAAAGTAGATGCTGATTTAGTAACTTATGGCAAAGTAATAGGTGCAGGATTGCCCGTGGGTGCTTTTGGTGGCAAGCGTAGCATTATGGAAGTTGTAGCACCATTGGGTGGCGTGTATCAAGCGGGCACTTTAAGCGGCAACCCAATAGCTATGATAGCTGGCTACACCATGTTAACCACTTTAAATAATCACCCTAAACTATTGGATGAATTAGATGCTAAAACACAATACCTAAAAGAAGGGCTAGATAACGTGCTAAAAGCTTCTGGTACGCCTTACGTGATTAACCATTTAGGTTCTATGATTAGCGTACATTTTACCGATAAACCTGTAACAGATTTTGCTAGTGCTGCCGAAGCTAATAACGAGTTGTTTAAGCATCTGTTTCATGCCATGCTACGCAGAGGAATTTATTTGCCACCTAGTGCCTTTGAAAGTTGGTTTTTAAATAATGCCCTAAGCTATGCTGACTTAAACGCAACGATTGTGGCATTTGAAGCAAGTTTAAAAGAGATTTTATAGAATTATACATTGACAAATAATTTGGGATTCATAAATTTTTTTCTGCTGAGAGCCAATGGTAGCCAACCTTTAAAAGGTTGGCTACCATTTAAAAATCAAGCAAAAAATGGAAAATTGTTTATGCACCCTATTTGTTTACTTTTTTTTGCTTCTCACTTTTATTATTTTAGTAGCTATGTTGCTATTTTAACAACGCTACTTTTATTACTAAACTGATACTATGTTTCGTTTTTTTAAACGGTATTTTTTATTGAAAATATTGCTGATTGTTTTTGTATTGATGAATGTAATTGCTGCATTTCATGCGTATAAGTTTACGCACTTTACAACTACAGCAGTTGAAAGAACTTTGAAGCCTGAACAACTAAGTTTAATTGATAAAGCAACTACCGTACTATTTGGAGTTAGTAATCCTAAACCAAGAAATACTAAACTACCTAATCATAAATTTGATACAGTAGCATTAAAAAGCAATAAGCAAATCCATTGCTGGTGGATACAGAATGATACAGCTAAGGGTAATGTATTATTGTTTCATGGTTATGGCGGCGAAAAGTCGTCTATGTTAGATAAAGCAGAGATTTTTTTACAGCAGGGCTACAATGTTTTGTTGGTAGATTTTATGGGTTGTGGCGCATCTGAAGGCAATCAAACTACAATTGGTTTTAAGGAAGCAGAAGATGTGAAGACTTGCTTTGATTTCGTAAGGCTTAAAAATACAAAGCCTCTATATTTATTTGGCACTTCAATGGGTGCTGTAGCAATTTTAAAAGCAATAGCCGATTATCAAATTGCACCAACAGGTATTTTGGTAGAATGTCCATTTGGCAGTATGTACAAAACAACTTGTGCTAGATTTAACAATATGGGTGTGCCTAGTTTTCCAATGGCCAATTTATTAGTTTTTTGGGGTGGTGTTGAAAATAATTTTTGGGCCTTTGGACATAATCCTGAGACCTATGCCACCTCAGTTAAATGCCCTGCTTTATTGATGTATGGGGCTAGGGATAAAAATGTAAGTAAAGAAGAAATAGAGGCTATTTATGCTAATTTTAAGGGTACAAAGCAGCTTAAAATATATGCTAATGCAGGGCATGAAAACTATTTAACTAATTATAAAAATGAGTGGCAGAAAGATGTTCAAGACTTTCTTTGCGGTGTAAAATAATTATACCAATCTATTTCTGAGTTACATTGGTTTGCTGATAAAAACCTTTACAATTGTGATACAACTTGTAAGAACTGATTCTGATAATGCAGATTTTATAACGCTTGTGCAGCAGCTTGATAAAGACCTTGCTATACGTGATGGCGATGATCATGCTTTTTATGCACAATACAATGGCATTGCGGCTATTAAACACACCATAGTAGCATATAACAACGGTGTTGCTGTTGCTTGTGGTGCTATAAAAGCTTTTAGCAATGGCAGTATGGAAGTAAAACGTATGTACACTGCGCCACACGCTAGAGGTAACGGTATTGCAGCGCAAGTATTGGCTGCATTAGAGGCTTGGGCAAAGCAACTAGGCTTTACTAGCTGTGTACTAGAAACTGGTAAAAAGCAGCCCGAAGCAATTGCACTTTATAGCAAATGTGGCTATACCATTACACCTAATTATGGGCAATATAATGGTATAGATAATAGCATTTGCTTTAAGAAACAGCTTTGATACATTTTAGCTAAATCTAGGCAATAGTAACCTATAAACCCATTAACTTTCGCCCCTTAAACAATACCAAATGATGTTGCAAAAAAATACTTGGGTACTGCTATGTTTGCTAATAGTAACTACCGCTAATGCACAGTACAGGCGCATAGATACTACCATGAAATACACCACAGCAGGTTATAGAGTGTACACCAATAATAAATCGGCAGATAAAAATACCGTTACTATTTCGCTAGTGGGTTTTGATAGTAAAGCTCAAAGAGATGCATCTTTTGAAATTAAAGGCGTAGTAAAAGGGGCTGCTGTAGATGATTTTAATAACGATGGTTTTCCTGATTTAGTGATATATGTGTACACTGGTAAAAACGCTGTAACAGGCAATGTAATTGCCATTGGCTCCGAGAAGAATGAAGGTTTACGACCTATTATTTTTCCAGATATTTTGGATGATGCCAAATTACGTTTGGGTTATAAAGGGCAAGATAAATTTCAACTGATTGAAGGTACATTGCTGCGTAGTTTTCCTGTGTATGATGCAGCCGATACATCTAGTGTTTTAAAGCCTTTAAACGTTGTAAGAAACATACAATACCGTGTAATAAATGCCGAAAATGGTGCCATAAAATTTAAAGCCATAAGAACCTACGAAACTAAGTTGTAATAGCTGATGCAAACAACAGTTGGCATTATTGGTAGCCATACGTGGCACAATACGCAACAATTAAAGCTTAATAAACAACAAAGCACCGCTACCAATAGCTATAGGTAGTGCACCGCAACAATGCTAAATTTACATGCTAGCACTGCTTACATAAACATACAACTACCACAAACGAGTTTTTTTTACTGCTTCTACCGCCTAAACCCAAAACGCCAAGCAAACTACGTGCAATAATACTTGCGGCTGTACGGTCCCAGTGGCTTTACAATTACATTGTTTAAAAATGCTCAACTTTTTCTACCGAGGCGTTGGTGGTAGGCTTTCTTCTTCAGTTTTTTTAGCGGCATCTTCAAGCTTGGCAGTGCGTATTTCTACCAGGTATTGCTGCAGGTGGGATATTTTATAACGTCAAACCCAGAACCGCTGCCCAATTGAAAATATAAAGTTGAAGTTAACAACAAAAAGCCAAATAGATATTCGTCTGCCGGAACAAAAGTACAGCGATGCAAACAGCCGATGTTTCAACGTTCAGCCCCACTTGCAGCAATACCAATGTTAGCTGTTCGCCCTTCTATTATGTAGGTTAGTGGTTTATTATTTTTTCTACCCAGTCATCAAATCGTGGTGATTTTGCTCTTATTTGGTCAATGCCAATTGCTTCCGCAAAATAGTGTCCGTACAAAGGTTTGTTATAGCCTTTAATTATACGTTTTAACCTGTGACTTGGTGATGTGTCTTTATTATTGTTTATCATCTCTGGGTTATCATAGTCAGCAAAAGTCCTTTGTAGTTCTGCTATTCCCACAAGTTCAGCTTTAGGCACTTGGTCATAAAATAGTTGAATGTCATTAAAAAGCAACCCTTCAAATTCGTGTAATTGCAAATAAGGAATAAACCTATGCTGAAGTGCGTCATCAATATCTTCTTTCATAGAGGTTTCTAAAAAATCCATTCGGTCATTTTTACTCTCAATTCTTTCGCCTTTTGTCCAACCTGGAAAATTATATTTTTCATACAATCCATAATAGTCAATAAGCGTTGAAACAATGACATTTGGTTCTTTTAAGTGCATTTCTATTTCCTTTTTCAATATTGACCACCGCACAATTCCACCCATTGACCTTTTTATTAGCGGTGCCTGAATGAAAATGTTATGGTGTATTAAATGAGGTGCTAAAACTTTTTTACAAAATTCTCGTTCAGTTTCTCCCTCACATATAATTATTACTCTTTTCATAAACTATAGTTAGGTTGTCCTCCGGTAATAATATTTCGTTTCCACAAATCGTCAATTGTATAGTCTTCAAGCCATTGGTGCAAATTGTCGCTACTTAACCGATTGAATACAGTTTCTCCATCAACTTGGTCAACTGTGATGATATGCTCTGGTAAAAAATGACTTATTAATTCGGTTGATTGAGTAGCCACAATTACTTGGCATTGTCTATCTGAAACTGATTTTATCATCCCTGCAAGTTTTGCAATTGCAGAAGGGTGCAAGCCTAATTCAGGTTCATCAATTATAATTGTGTCAGGTAAATCAGGCTGTAGGAACAATACAGATAGTGCTATAAAACGCAGCGTTCCATCCGATAGGTCATTTGCTCCAAAAACAACATCACTAAATTTATCAGTCCATTGTACCCTTAAATTGTTTTCTTTATTTGGAGCAAAATAAAAATCTGAAAAATAAGGTGCAATTGATTGTATGTTTTTAATAATCTTGTTATAGACAATTTTGTTAGTTTCTTGTATGTGATACATAAATGCTGCAAGATTCATCCCATCTTCATAGAAATAATATACGTCATTTTCAACATTGCTATATTGAGCAAATGGTGAATTTAAACCGGTATCGTGAAAATGATATTTTCTAAATCCATTTAAATATTTTATCACATATTTTGCTCTATAATTATCTGTTGATTTAATATATGCTTCGGAACCAGATCGGCTAATATCCCTTGGGTCTCCTTTATAGATTAAATTTTCTCTAAGAAATACAAAACCATCCGTACCTGATTGTAAGCGTGCTGAATATCCATTTTGACCATTGTCAAATTCTATTTTAAAAGCAATTGTATCTGTCTGTTTCTTTCCTTTATGTAATATTTTATTGTCCCCACCTTTCAATGCAATATATTCATTGAGTTTACGGTTGTACAATCTGTTGAGGAAGTCAAAAAAGGTGATGAAATTACTTTTTCCACTTCCGTTTGCTCCAATCAATATATTAATTGGAGCAAGGTCAACTCTCGCTTTTTTAATTGACTTGTAACCATTTATTTCAATATAATCCATACTAGTTCTTGCTTAGTTTGTTATTTGATTTTCTAAATTTAAGATGATTTTCTGCAACCGATATTGCTTGTAATGCAATCTTACTGCCCTTAACTACTTCGACAATTTGGTCTGCAAGCCAAAGTGTTTCTAATTCTGCTTTATCGAATTTGTAGATGTTTGCTATTACAGTAATCTGTTCCTTTTTCATTTGGCGAATACCTTTTTCAATTTTACTCAATTGAGCGGTGTCCATATCAAGTAATGAAGCTACCTGTCTTAAATATAGTTTTTGCTCCTCTCGAAGTGTCCTGATTTTAGAACCAAATTGGCTGTCCATTATTTAATTTTTGACTTGTCGTTATTTGGCAAAAATAGAAAGAATATTTTTATAATTAACACATTTGTCACAAAATGTATTGAGTAGTCGTGAGTTTTTAGAGTGGTCGCTTAGGGTTCTGACTAACGTACAAATTTTAGGTTGTTATGAACCCTAAATCTTCTG
>JASGCX010000002.1:46321-107115 GCA_030053925.1 Flavobacterium sp. | reverse complement strand
AGTAAAAGAAGTATAATTAACGGTTAGAGGTGCTTTTTTTGCTTCGCAAAACTGGTATCAACTAGTTAATGGGCTTTTTGGTTGCAAAAAAAACTCAATTTTTTTGATAATTTACCATTGAGTTGTATTTTAGTATTCTAAAAAATACCAATTATGATTACAAAAGCAAACACATCTCGCTACCTACTTGGCAACTTGATTAATTTTATTAAAAACATCATTGCCATTGTATCAGGCAATGCCATTGTAGCACAAGAAGTAAAAACCTTTACCGACCCTTTGCAAGCAAAACATCTACAAATAGATGCAGCTTATGCCTACCAAAAAGATAGCCCAGAAAGTAAAGTAATAGAAGCCTCAGATGTAAGGCGTGATGCGGCTTTTATGGGTATTAAAACAGTGGCAAATGGTTTTCTTTTGCATTTTGATGAAGCAAAGCAATTGGCAGCTAAAGCCATACTTGCTTGTATAGCCAAATATGGTAAAAATGTGCAAGCACAAAGCGATACTACCGAAAGCACCATTTTAGATAAGCTAGTAGCCGACTTTGAAACCAACCCTATTTTAATAGCTGCTTTAGCCACACTAGGTATTACTAGTTGGGTAGCCGAATTAAAAGCTGCTAACGTAGAGTTTAACACCAATTTTTTAGAACGTAATAAAAAATACACGTTAAAACCTAAAGAAAGTGCCAGCGAATTAAAACCTCAAGTAATAAAAGCCTACGAGGCATTGATGGTGCAAATAAGCAGCCGTAATAATATAGATACTACTGGCAAATACACCCCAATGGTAAATGAGTTAAACGCTTTAATAGCGCAGTACAATAACAAAGTAACAACTACCGAAATTAGTGGTGGTAATGCAGCAGCTACACCACCAAAGGGTTAAATATTGCCTAATATAATAATAACAAAATAGCGGCTGTCTCAAAAGTCTGCAACAGCCTCTATTTTGTTTGTACTTTCCTTTAATTAAAAATCATAAGGGTTAATAATATTTAAGCCATGTATATTTTTAAAATCGGCTGCATTTCTGGTAATTATAGTAAGCTAGTTTACAAGTGCTGTAGCGGCAATAATAGCATCCGGCAATTTGGTTTTGTATAAAATTGTATAATCTCAATGGTTTTGGCAACTATAGCATGGTCTATATTGCTATAAACAGTAGCCATGGTTACAAATGCTTTTAGGGTAATTATTTCTTTTTCAGATATTTTAGCACTTGCAAAAAGCTCGATATTGCTTATTACAGAAATAGATGGATGAATACTAAATAAAAGTAGTTTCGCTTTTTCGGGAAGCTTTCGGTTGCAAAAATCTATCACTGTATTTGTATCTAGTAAATACATTTTGAAATATTACTGGTTTATGGCTTTTTCCCAATCATTTCTACCCTCTTTAGTTAATACTTGCAGGTCATTAGCTGTTTCATCGTTAAGCGTACCCCAAAATTGGGCCATTGATACTGTAGGTATTGGTGCTTCAGTTATCTCGTCAAGTGCATACATTATAATTTCTAGCTTTTTACCTATGTACTGGTTTGGTATTGCTATGTTATAAGTATTTTGCTGTGGTATTGCAATTGTTTTAATCATCATTAATACGTTTTAAATGCATCTACTAATATTTGATAAAAATACTTAGAAATAAATAAATAAAGTAGAAAAATATTGCAGAAAGTATATCAATTAATAGCACTTAAATAATGCGATAAAACAAATAGAGAGGCTGTCTCATAAGTAAAATGAAGGCATTGATAATTGACTATACAAAAAAATATCCATCACCTCTCCGAATAATCGAGTAGGAACTAAGGGATTATTTCCCTTACTGTCCTCTCACACCACCGTACATGCCGTTGGGCATACGGCGGTTTGTTAAAATAATGATGTCTGTTTTCCACAGGGGTACTTTCTTACTGTTTTACAGATAGGCTAAACTACTGCTTATTACCAGTTCTCTCAGGGTAAGCCCATTCGCTTTCTATTCATGTAGCATCTTCATTTACGTTTATGTGTTCTGTGCAGTATAGGGCTTTTGTTTCCTAAGCAACATCACCCACACATACTCGCCTTATATGAAGTTTCTGTTTGTAGGCTCAAATATTTGCCGCCAGCTTCTTTCAAATTCGCAGTTGCCCACAACACCCTTGCTATTGGCTAACTATAAGTACTGCAACGCTCGTTAGGCACTTGCACCCTATAGCGTAATGAACATGCCTGACACAACAAACAAATAGCCGATGCAAACTGCATCGGCTATTTTGTTTATTATGCGATTATATATATCTTGCTGAATTAGGCTACCTCAAGTAATGCACTTTCAGTTGCAGGCTCTGGTATTATCAAACCTTCTTCTTGCATACCCTCTATATGAAAAGTAATAGCTTCTTTTATAAGTTGCGTTACTTCTTCTTTAGTACTAGCAGTTGCAATACAGCCTTCCAAATCGGGTACATAAGCACTATAGCCAGTGTCTGTTTTTTCGTATAATACTAAATATGTCATTACTTTTTTAGTTGAGCTTGTTTTAAAATACTGTTTAATGTACCAGGTGCAATATCGTCACTTTCTTTATGACAAGCAATTGTAACTAATCCTTGTTTTATTGGATGTTTATATTGCTTATGACTACCTTTTTGCCTTACTACAAACCATCCATCTGCCTCAATCATCTTTATCACATCTTTGCATTTCATGCATTAGTTTTTGACTAAAGTAATACAATTTTTTAAAACACAGTTAATCAAACCAATTATCATTAAACAGCGGTTACTCTGGTTACAAGTTCTCAATAATGCCCGCAATACCTTGCCCACCACCTACACAAGCCGTTACCAAGCCATATTTTTTGTTTAGGCGTTTCATATCGTTTAATATTTGCACCGTTAGTTTGGCACCGGTGCAGCCAAGCGGGTGACCAAGCGCAATAGCACCACCATTAATATTTACAATGTTTTTATTTAAATCCAGTTCTCGTATCACAGCAATACTTTGCGATGCAAACGCTTCGTTTAGTTCTATCAAATCGATATTGCCCAAGTTCATATTGGCTTGTTTAAGTACTTTAGGTATGGCAGCCACAGGACCTATACCCATTATGCGAGGGTGAACACCGGCGCTTGCACAGTTTACCAAACGCCCAATTGGTTTTAAGCCCAATTGGTGCATCATTTTTTCACCCATTACTATTACAAACGCAGCACCATCACTAGTTTGGCTACTATTACCAGCCGTAACGCTACCACCAATGGCAAATGCGGGTTTTAGTTTGGCTAATCCTTCTGCAGTAGTATCTGCACGTAAGCCTTCGTCGGTATCTACCACATAGCTTTTTACGGCAGGTTTGCCTTTCTCGTTTAGGTAAGTTTGCTCAACAGTTATTGGCAAAATGCCGTTTTTAAAATAGCCATTTTCAATTGCTACTTTGGCTTTTGCATGAGAGTTTTCTGCAAACACATCCTGATCTTCACGGCTTACTTTAAATTCGTTGGCCACTGCTTCTGCGGTTAAGCCCATGCTTAAATAATAGTCGGGTTCGTCTTTTGCAATAGCGTAAGATGGTACTGTTTTCCAGCCAGCCGTAGGCACAAGGCTCATACTTTCTGTACCACCAGCAATAATACAATTGGCCATGCCAGTTCTTATTTTGGCGGTAGCCATTGCTATGCTTTCTAGGCCGCTAGCACAGTACCTGTTAATGGTAATACCGGGTACTTCTATACCCATTGCTTTTGCGGCAATAATGCGCCCAAACTGTAAGCCTTGTTCGGCCTCGGGCACTGCATTACCAACAATCACATCGTCTACAAGTTTATAATCTAGTTCGGGTACACTAACCATTAAGCCTTTAATAACTTCTACGGCTAGGTCGTCGGGGCGAAAAAAACGCAATCCACCTTTTTTGCTTTTTCCAACAGCAGTTCTAAATCCTGCAATAATGTATGCTTCTTGCATGGCAAACAATTTTAGAATGTGAAAATACAATAAAGTTGTTTATGCAACTAATTTTTAAGCATAAAGATTTTGTTAGCGTTTTTTTTTACGAGCTGCGGTGGTTTTATTGAAGCGAGGTAAAATAGAATAAATATTGTAAAGCAATATTTATTTAGGTTCCGTGTTTAACAACTGACAAATGTATTTGTACCCATAATAGTCGAACAAGAAAACAGGAAATGAACTTAAAACAGCAACAGTAGAATCGACATTTATATATTTCTCTAATTGCTTTAAAAAAATGTCATTTTGATGAATGATAGTCTTTGGTAGCGAGTAATCTTCGTTTACTAAGTGATTAGTTTTACTTAAATGCAATTCTATAAGTTGTAACCAAATTTCTTTAGAGTATTTATTTATCTGTTTTAAAGTTTTATGAGCTTGAAAATCTACAATTTGCTTGTAGCCAATATTTTCTTTTGCGCTAACTTTTAGTGTTTTAAACTCAATGTCATCAGAAAAATGTTTTAATGCTTCAACCATAGGATAACTAATGAAAAGTTTTCCGGTTGAAGTTTCTTCTTTGAAAAAGTTAATTACTTCCATTACTTTTTTGTCATCTGCAATTGTATCGTGACCGTCATAATCAAAAAACATATAAATCTCGGCAAAATCAATGCGACTATACTCTGACAATGTTTCTGCATTATGTGGTATTTCACTTAAAAGCGAAAATGTGTCTAAATCTTCATCTTGTTTTATTTCTTTGTATAACTCATATAGGTCGTTACAATATGCACATTGGATGATGGTATTTTCGTTATCGAAAATATGCTTCAAAAGACTATCTGTTATTTGTTTCTCAGTCTTTTCGCCTTCAAAAACAAACAAAATATTACTAGCCATTGAACGAACCAGCTTTATACATTTTTTCAATATTGTGGGCTTCTCTCAATTCTTTATTTGTATTCTTTGCTAATGATCGTATTTGATGCTTATTCATTAAGAAATAACAATCAGGTCTTAATAAATCATTAGTGATAATAGATGTATTGTGTGTTGTTAATACAAATTGTACATCGGTTTTTTTAAGTTCTTCCACTATTAATGCAGATAACTCGTGATGGTAGAAAGCATCAAATTCATCAATAAATACAAATGACACCATTGATTGAACTCTTAAACGTTGTAGCCAAAAGTAGAAAAGTGTTAGTGAGATTGTTCCTTGCGAAGCAATACGAAAAAAAGGAAGCGTTTTACCATTAAAATCAAACGCAAGTAAATCTTTATCAAAGTCTTTTACAATGGCCAATTTACATTCAATCTCTGCATTATGTAAAAATATTTCAAGATCTAGTAGGTTTCCTTTTTCAATAATATCTTCTGTTATACTTCGCCCATCGAATTCTAAGCCTAGAAACATATTTCCTTGTAAAGACCTAAAGAATAACATGCCATCAATAAAATTAAAGAATTTTATTAAAATATCATTATCTGAATTTTTATCTAGGACAGAGTTATTTATTACATACTTCAATAATGATAAATTGACATTCTCTAACTCAGTTTTTAAGTTCTCTGCTCCTTTAAAATGTATAGTTGCTTCATTATTAATTCGTCTGTCAATAAATGCTAGTTGTACACCATTTATGGTGAAATTTTCTGAAACA
Source organism: Flavobacterium sp. (assembly GCA_030053925.1). Classification (GTDB taxonomy): domain Bacteria; phylum Bacteroidota; class Bacteroidia; order Chitinophagales; family Chitinophagaceae; genus Parasediminibacterium. Next base: position 101,508 of record JASGCX010000002.1, on the reverse strand, counting down.
ATAGTTTTATAATTCGTCTTCTCATATTTATAAACAACCTTTGCAGAATTAAATAAAAATTCAAAACTAAATTTCGCAACATCTAAACTAGATAGCGCATTTAGATAATTACTGTATAGATTTTCATCAGTTTTTTTATCTGTCAAATGTCCAATAATATCAAATATAGCTAATCCTAAATTTGATTTTCCAACTCCATTATGGCCGTAAACAAGCGCATTATTGACAATACCGTTTTTAATCGCTTCTTTATTAAACGCATAGCCGTTTGTTTCTTGTAAATCAAAAACGAACTCCTCATTAAAGCTTTTAAAATTTGATACCGAAAACTTTGTTATCACAATTTTTAGTTTATTTTAGGTCAAATTTAGAACAAACAATCCATCTTGCCGTAATTTTTTTACGGCAAGATGAATTGTTTTAATTTACAATGCCAGCTTTATTAAATTCATATCGCTTTTGTGTATTGAAATATCTATGTGTCATACCCGCTTTTATGTTGTTTAAGCACGCAACTACAAGATTATCTTATCTATGCTGATGCCCATTTAATAACACAAGTGTAACAGTGTTATTGAACTATTGTAGCGTATTAATGCCACCTTTATTTTAAATTATAATTATGGCAAATTACGCAGATTTACAATTAAATACCTTCTACTTAATTTTAGAAGAAGAAGGCAACTTAATTTCTTTAGTACAGCCTTTAATGGAAACAAATAATTGCGTTTTAATTCTTCAGCACGATGATGAAGACATGACTTTTTGGAAAAGAAAAGACGATGTTTTCTTTGAAATTGTAGACGAACTTACCCAACAACAAGCCGCTGAATACGAAGACTTGTTTGAAGATGAAGACGATACATTTGAAGTAGAATAGCAGTTACACCAACCTTAATACAAAAATACCCTGTGATTATTTGTTATCACAGGGTATTGACCATTTTTTTAAGCACTAATAAGCTTCCCAATAGCAACCAATTGGTGCGCCTGGTGCTATCTCTTTTGCGGGCGAAATAATAATATCTTTTGGGTTAGTAATGCGCTCTGCTATATAACCGTAGTAAGCTTTCAAGTGTGGGTTAGCAATATTCTTTAAGCAAGTTATCTTTATTTCTTGTAGCTTTTTGTGGCAAATAGATTTTACTAAATAGTTGGCATTATCGTTAATACTTAATGCCAATAACCAAGTAACTACTTGCTGTTGGGTTTGTAATTGTACTTGCTTTTTTAAGCCTTGCAAGCCATTGGTTTTAAAAGCCGCATCGGTAATGGTGTTCACAACATCATCAAAACCAATGGTGTTAAACCTGCCTTTCATTTGCACCAAACGATTGGCCCTTTCGGTGTTAAATAAAAATGCCAATTCATAATCTACTAAAGCCTCGGCAGCAGATAGTGCATCAAAACTTAAACCTGTTCTTTTTGCAAATAATTCGCCCAGGTTATAATACAATGGTGGCCTTGGCGGTAATAGTTTTAAAATGCTTTCTGGTAGCGTAAGTATGTGTGGCGATAAGCAAGCCACTGCATTTGCTAATGCTTTTTTTTGTAGCGAATTTGGTAATGGTTCTGGCTGTTGTTGCAATGTATCGCCACGTACACTGTAGCTATAGTTGATGCCACCAATTAATTTGGTTACAGCTTCTATTTGGTAGCGATGGTAATTGTACACAGGCACCAACGCATCTTCTAAACGTGTCATTGGTGTATTGTCTCTTATGGCTTTTTCGCTGAAGTTATCGAGTGCTTTTTTACGCACAGCCAATACGTTTTTCAGTTCTTCGGTAGCATCTTTTCCATTATCCCATAAATGGGCATAAGGATGTAAGCCACCTACAGCCCTAGCATCGGCATCGGCAATAAATAGCAAACCGTTTTTGGTATTTTCTTCTAGCATTTTTCTTAGTGCTTCATCTACATTAGTGCTAGGCGCAAAATCGGCATAGCCATAAGTAATGGCACGTTTATCCCATTCACCTATTTCATTGGTGTACACTTGCGAAAAATCGATATCGCCTTTTGCATTAAGCGTAATATTTGGGTGCGGATAATCCATTACAGAAGCACGGTTATTAAAGCTAGATGCATAGTTGTGTTGCAAGCCAAGTGTATGGCCTATTTCGTGTGCAGCCAACTGACGCAAACGCTGCAAGGCGGCTATTTTCATGGTTTCGGGTACAGGCTTGCCCGTTTCGTAAGGCGATAATAAACCTGTGAATATGAGATAGTCTTGACGCACACGCAACGAACCAAGTGTTACTTGACCTTTAATAATTTCGCCCGTTCTAGGGTCAGTAATTGATGCCCCATAACTCCAACCTCTTGTACTACGGTGCACCCAATTGACCATATTGTAGCGAATATCCATAGGGTCGGCACTATCTGGTAAAATGCGTACCTGAAAGGCATTGATATAGCCCGCCGCTTCGTATGCTTGGTTCCACCATTTTGCACCATCCATTAATGCAGAGCGTATGGGTTCGGGTGTACCATTGTCTAAATAATAAATAATTGGCTTTATGGGTTCGCTTTTAGCAGCACTTGGATTTTTCTTTTGTAAGCGATGTTTGGCAATAAACAATTGCTCAATTGGATCGGTAAAAGGCGTACTGTAATCGAAATACGAAATGCCAAAATAGCCGCTGCGTACATCGTATCGGCGAGGTGTAAAATTGCTATCTGGCAGTTGTACAAATGAGTGGTGCATACGCACCGTAATTGCTTCGGCCGAAGGTGTAACTGTGGTTACAAATTTACCAGCATCGCTGCCACCTGTAAACGTAATGGTAGCTTCAAACTCGCTATTGAGTGGAAAGTTTTTGGTGTTTTGAAAGTAAATAGCAGAGCGGCTTTCGTTGAAAACATACGTGCCTTGTCGCATACTTTTTATTCTATCAGCCACACCATGTGCATCTCTTAAAAAAAAGTTGGTAGCATCTACCAATACTTTATCGCCTTCATCTTCATCTACCACAAAACTGGCAATAATAGATTGTGCAAAGCTTTCTGTTACCGCTTTTTTTTCTTTAGCATCGGCACTTGTAGCACGGTAAGCATAGTTAGGTTGTACTAGTAATAGTTTTTTACCTACCTTATTAAAGTACACAATTTTTTGCCCACCAATTTGTCCACGGTCAAGGCCAATATCGTTACTACCTAAGCCTGCGGGCAAAGCATTAACGTACAAAAAAGGTTTATCAAATTTATCTACCTGCAGCCAAATTTTACCATTTGCGGCATCCCACCAAAAGGTAAAAAAGCCCTCCATCTTTTTAAAGTTTTTGGTTTTATCGGCTATTTTAAAATTTGTTTGTGCTTGGCAAAAAAACATTGTGCAGCACAACAGTAGGGCATAATATATACGCATGGAAAATTGGTTTTGGTGAAATTGTAAGCAATGCGGTAAGATATTTTTAAAAAATGAAAACATGCACAAGAAAAATGGTGAACGGCTGCAAAAAATAATTTTCATTAATTATTGAAAATTCAGAAATAATGTTTTTATATTTGCCCCATGAAATTAAATGAAGCCAAATTACAGTTTATTCAAAGTTGGGGCATTTTGGCTGGTCAGTGGGGTATTAACCGAACCATGGCGCAAGTACATGCACTATTGTTGGTAGCTGCAAAGCCTTTAAGTACCGATGATATTATGGCAAGCCTAAGCATTAGCCGAGGTAACGCCAATATGAATATTCGTGAGTTGATGGCTTGGAAATTGATAGATAAAAGCATTGTAGCTGGCGATAGAAAAGAATATTTTGCTGCCGAAAAAGATATTTGGAAAGTGGTGACGCATATTATGTATCAGCGTAAAAAACGTGAACTAGACCCAATGCTAAAAGTGCTAAACCAAATAAGTGAGGTAGAAGGCAACCCTAAAGATGCTGATATTGTGGCTTTTAAAAGCATAGTAAATGACATTCAAAAGTTTGCTGGCCAAGCCGATAAAACATTTGATACCATTATTAAAGCAGAGGAAAATTGGTTTTGGGGTAGTTTTATGAAATTATTTAAAGGCTAATAATCGTTTTATAAAAACAAATTAGGCTGAGTAATATCGGCTTTTATTTGACAACAATATTTCAATATTTTCTGAAAATACCGTAACTAACATAATTTAATTAACAACAAAAACTAAACATCATGAACAACTACATCATTCCAACCTATGCTACTTACTTAGTAGTAACTATTGCCCTTACCATTTGGGTAGCTAAAACTTTATTTAAAAATGGTAAAGTGTTTTTAATAGACATTTTTCATGGCAATAAAGAACTAGCTGATAGCGTGAACAACTTACTATTGGTTGGTTTTTATTTGGTAAATATTGGTTACGCCGTGTACACTTTGCAAGTGCATAGTAGTATTGTAAATGCACAAGAAATGATAGAAATGCTGAGTGTAAAAGTTGGCTTTATCATTCTGTTGTTAGGTGCTATGCACTTCTTTAATCTGTTTGTATTTTTTAAGCTACGCAAAAAAGCAACAGAGCACAATTTACTTTTTCGCAAACAATAATTGCATCCATTTTTTCACCTTAAAAATTAATAATAATGACGGCTAATACTAAAGTAATGGTGTACGATGATAATTGTGCACTATGCAATGCTTATACAAGTGCTTTTGTAAAAATAGGTTTGCTAGAAGCCAATAGTAGAAAGGCTTTTAGCCAAGTAACCGATAGTGTTATGTGTAAGCTAGATGCTAATAAAAGTAAAAATGAAATTCCTTTATTAGACACAGTAACCAACCAAACTTGGTATGGTTTAGATGCTATGTTAGAAGTGATAAGTGTAAAATTTCCATTAGTAAAAAGGGTAGCTAATATTGCACCCATAAAATGGTTTTTGCTACGCCTATACAAGTCAATTTCTTACAACAGAAAGGTAATTGTAGCAGTGCCTAAAACTAATAGTAAATACGACTGTACACCAGATTTCAATGCTAAGTATCGCTTAGTGTTTTTACTATTTGTAACGTTATTTACTATTGCTAGTATTAAGCCTTTGTACTACTTTTTTAATGTGCAAAGTATTGCCAATATTGCATTACAGCAAGTGCATGTTGGTTTTTTTGTTTTGTTTTTAGTAGCATTTGCACTGCCAAAACTTTTGCACAATGCTATGGCCTATCATTATTGGGGGCAAATAGCCATGGTTAGTTTATTAAGCATACTGTTAACGTTGCCACTATTTTTTGCAAGGCAAATATTGTTGTTGCCTAGTTTGGTAGAGGGCCTGTATGTATTGGTTTTGCTAGCTTTTATGGTAAAAGAAATTAAACGTAGAACTGCCTATTTACATTCTGTAATTGATTGTAGTAAAAGGCCATTAGCGCAGTTAAAATGATAAGCCTTCTTTAATCATACCTGTCAGGTTTCAAAACCTGACAGGTATTTTCCTTAATTACACCAAACCATCAATAGCTAAGGCCAATTGATAATCCAAATCGGTAACGGTATTGCCTGCATCATGCGTACTTAGCCAAATTTCAACTTTGTTGTACGTATTGGTCCACAAAGGATGGTGGTTTAATTTTTCAGCTTCAATGGCTACCCTTGTCATAAAGGCAAAAGCCTGCGAAAAATTGGTAAACTCAAATTTTTTGTACAGCAAATATTGTTGTTGCCTAGTTTGGTAAAGGGCCTGTATGTATTGGTTTTGCTAGCTTTTATGGTAAAAGAAATTAAACGTAGAACTGCCTATTTACATTCTGTAATTGATTGTAGTAAAAGGCCATTAGCGCAGTTAAAATGATAAGCCTTCTTTAATCATACCTGTCAGGTTTCAAAACCTGACAGGTATTTTCCTTAATTACACCAAACCATCAATAGCTAAGGCCAATTGATAATCCAAATCGGTAACGGTATTGCCTGCATCATGCGTACTTAGCCAAATTTCAACTTTGTTGTACGTATTGGTCCACAAAGGATGGTGGTTTAATTTTTCAGCTTCAATGGCTACCCTTGTCATAAAGGCAAAAGCCTGCGAAAAATTGGTAAACTCAAATTTTTTGTACAGCAAATATTGTTGTTGCCTAGTTTGGTAAAGGGCCTGTATGTATTGGTTTTGCTAGCTTTTATGGTAAAAGAAATTAAACGTAGAACTGCCTATTTACATTCTGTAATTGATTGTAGTAAAAGGCCATTAGCGCAGTTAAAATGATAAGCCTTCTTTAATCATACCTGTCAGGTTTCAAAACCTGACAGGTATTTTCCTTAATTACACCAAACCATCAATAGCTAAGGCCAATTGATAATCCAAATCGGTAACGGTATTGCCTGCATCATGCGTACTTAGCCAAATTTCAACTTTGTTGTACGTATTGGTCCACAAAGGATGGTGGTTTAATTTTTCAGCTTCAATGGCTACCCTTGTCATAAAGGCAAAAGCCTGCGAAAAATTGGTAAACTCAAATTTTTTGTACAGGGTATTGTTTGTTTTTTGCCAGTTAATGGTAGCCATGTTTTAGAATTTTTGGTCAATAATCATCGGCAACATTTTACGCCAAGTAGGCCAGTCGTGATGTATATCGTTGCCCCATACCGATAAATTGTGCCAAATACCTTTATCCCATAAAACTTGCGAAAATTTATGGTTAGAAGCTGGGTCTTCGTGATTACCAGAACCAGTGTAAATATGTATGTGATTACTCGCTTTTATTTTGTTTAAATACCACTCATCGGTAAGCTTTGGTATGTAGTGGTATGGGCTATTGAAGTACACCTGATCATCCCAAAAGCCCTTGGTATATTCAGTTAAATCATACACACCACTCATGCTTATTACACCATTAATAATGTCAGGACGTTTTAAAAACAAGTTCATAGCATGTAATGCGCCAAACGATGCACCCACCGTATAAATCATAGTATCGTGGCTTGTATGTGTTACTATGTATGGTATTACTTCGTTAAAAACATACTGGTTAAACTGATTGTGCCTAATGGCTTTGTGTTCGGGCAGCATGTCTGTATTCATCCAACTTTCTTTATTAATGCTATCTATGCTAAACACTTTTAGTTTGCCAGCATTAATCATTGGTGCCAAAGTATCTATTAGCCCAAAACGTTCGTATTCTAAATAGTCGGCAGCGGCTGTAGGAATTAATAACAATGCAAAACCATAGTGCCCATAAGTGGCTATTGGCATATTTTTATTTAACGATGGGCTATGCCAAGAAGAAATGATTTTTTGCATTTATTACACGAATTTTAAAAGAATTACATTTATTACACGAATTTTAAAACAATTGCACGAATTACACGAATTATTAGACCATTACACTTATTACACGAATTGATGCGATGACACAGTTCTAAAAAAAGATTACACGAATTTTAAAACAATTGCAATTATTACACGAATTTTAAAACAATTACACGAATTACACGAATTTTAAAATAATTGCACGAATTACACGAATTGCGGTGATTATTCAAAAAAATAAATTGGCGAAATTCGTCTTAATTCGTCTTAAATCGTCTTAAATCGTCTTAATTAGTGTTATTAAACTTTATTACTCAAAGCTTTGGTGTTTAATTTCTTTCCATAAATCTTTAAAGCATTGTGCTGCAAAGCTGTTAGCAGCGTAGGTTTCAAGCGGTGCTTCATTTACACCCATCTTTTCTATATCGCTTAGGTATGGTATGTAGTTTTTAAAGAAAACTTTGTCTTTGTAAAACTCATTCATCACTTGGTGGTGTAAGTTTTTGCGATGATCTACCATGCTAAAGAAGCACTTTAGTTTGTCACTATCAAAACCATTTTCTTCAAAATAACTGGCCACTGTAGTAAACGAGCGGATAGATAATGTGGTAGGAATATTTGGCATTAACACCCAATCTGCCGCCTTAAAAATATTATCGTGTAACAAAGAAATACCTGGTGGGCAATCTAGTATTACAATGTCAAATTCTTTTTTTAAAGGTGTAATCATCGAAGCGAGTTTTTTTTTCGATTGCTTAAACTCGTTTAGTAAAATATCGGCTTGTCTTGCAGATAAATCGGATGGTATGATACTTAGGTTTTGGTACGCTGTTGCTTGTACTGCATCTAACAATGTTAGTTCGTTGGTAAGCAATTTTTTTGCTTCATTTTTTACAGTGGCTTCTACACCTAAAAAAAATGATGAACTGCCTTGTGGGTCTAAATCCCAAATAAGGGTTCTATAACCTTCTTTGGCCGATAAGTAGGCCAAGTTAATAGAGGCAGTTGTTTTGCCAACACCGCCCTTGAGATTGTATAGTGCTAATGTTACCATGCAATAAAAGTATAAAAAAATAGTGGATTGGTGAAATTGCTACACAAAAAATGCTACTTTACAGTAAAATTTACAGTGTTTTTTTTGTTTTAATGAGAGAAGATGTTTTTGTAGTATTTTGTTCAAAATGCGCTTATTAGTGCAAAAAGTGTGTTAGAATGATAAAATATCCTATTTTACGCCAAAGGTTGAACGCTTAAAAAATGTATGATTTAATAAGAAAAAAACGATTGCTTATTTTATTGGTCATGCCTCTAATTTTGTTAGCTTGCCATAGTAAACATTCACCTGCCAAAAGTGAAGTTCAAACGCAATTTATAGAAACTGGCTTAGCTACTTATTATGCTGATAAATTTATTGGTAAGCCAACTGCAAGTGGGCAATTGTACGATGCTAATAAACTAACGGCTGCACATCGCACAATTGCTTTTGGCACAAGGGTAAGTGTTACTAATGTACAAAATGGTAAAACTGTTGAAGTGGTGATTAATGACAGAGGGCCATTTGTAGCAAATAGAATTATAGATGTAAGTAAAGCTGCCGCACAAGCACTAGATATGTTGAATGCTGGTGTAGTAAAGGTGCGGCTAACTTACCGTTAGATTAAATTTAACGAATGAATAGCGTAATTAAATAAAATTTCGTCTATTTACAACAATAACCAACTGCGAATTAAGAGGATGAAAAAGATTTGTTTTATTCTGTGTTTTTTGAGTGTCTGTTTTTTAAGCAATGGGCAAACGATTACAATTGACAATACCACTTTTGATGTTGGCCCTTATGGCCAAGGATCATCTATTACTGTACCAATAACAACTACCGATTGCTTTAATGTAGGCAATGTTTTCAATCTTTACTTATCTGATAATAATGGCAACTTTGTAGGTAACGGTACTCTAATAGGTAGTTTCAATGGGTTTTTCACAACTTTTGTAAATGGGATTATTCCAGCAAGTACGCCTGCAGGCACTGGTTATCGCTTGCGAGTTGTATCTACAAATCCTGCTGCTGTTGTATCTAATACAACCAATGCTTTTGAAATAAATGCTAGCACAGGGCCTACGGCAAAAGCTAATCCTGATGATCCAGATAGAATTTTAGTTAGCCAAATTTATTTTGGCTGGTGTAGTGGTATAAAAAACGATTCGATTGTTATTAATAATTTGTCAACTAGTGGCGCTACAATTACAACAATATTAAAAAACGAGAAAACTTTAAGCACATCAACACCATCTTTAGTAGGTAACCAATTTTCAATTCCATTAGACCAAAACTATTACACCTTAACAGTTAAGGCCGTGCTTAATGGCGCAACAAGTACTACAAGTTATTTTATTATCAATTCACCTAACAACATGAACTTATCTAGTTCTGGTTCGCAAACAGGTTGTTTACCTAATACATCAAATTTTCAAATACTTACCACAAGTGCTTCATCTAGCAAAGGTATTGGTGATAATTTTCCTGGCACTCAATATAAAGTTGATTGGGGTGATGGTACAAGTAGTTTGTATAAACATTGTCAACTAATTGCAGGTAATGGAAATATTTTTCATTTATATAGCAATACATCTTGCACTGTCAACGGCGGTAACTTTAAAGTTATTGCAACCTTACAAAATCCATTTTATTCTGCAACAGGAACTGAGACTCAAAAAAATTGTGAACATCCGTCATTCAGCACAGAAGTTAGTATATTTCAAAAGCCGTCATCAAGTTTTACGTTTCCACAATATGCTTGTGAAAACCAATCGGTAACTTTTACAAACACAAGTACCCCTGGACAGGCTCAAAGTGGTCCAAGCTGTGTCTCAAGTGCCAAATATTCTTGGTTTGTAGATGGTTCTCAGGTGTATTCTTCTACCACACCTGAGGCTACACCGCCTGATTTATCTCGTAGTTTTTCAACAGTAGGTACACATACAATAAAGCTGTTAGTAAATAATTTAAGTTGCGCAGTTTCAGATACTACAAGAACCATTTGCATAGAGCCAATACCTGCACCAGATTTTACAATGAACCCTGGTGCCTGTGTACCTACAAGTTTTACACCTGTTAATACCACTAATAGTAATCCTTGCAGACCAATGACATTTGCATGGTCTATTTTAGATTCGTTGGGTAATAATACAGTTAATGCAAGCTTTTATACAATTTCTAATGCTTCTGCATCGCAGCCATTAATTACAATAACTAAGCTTGGTAAATATCAACTGCAACTTGCTGTAACAAACTCTTGTAGTACAGTTGTAAAGCGACAAACTATTACGGTAGGCGGCACACCTACAGCCATCTTACCAGCAGCACAATCTTATTGTGGTGCAAAAACTATTGATTTTGCTACTGATGCTAACCATAAGCCCACTTACGATAGTCAGTTTGGTACTTCACCTACATATAGTTGGTCTGTAAGCGGCGGCACTTTTTCTTATGGTAATGGTACAAGTGCAACATCTGCCTTTCCTCAAATTACCTTTAATAATTTAGCTACTTATACTGTAAGCGTCACCTTTAGTACCAATTGTGGTACTGCTACAACTGTTTCGCAACAAATTACTTTGGGTGCAGCACCAGATGTAACTGTGCCTAGTGATCAAACATTTTGTAATGGGGTGCCTACTGGCATATTTAATTTCTCAAGTAGCTTAAATGGTACTAACTATTCTTGGGTAAATAATAATCCAACAATAGGTTTAGCAGCTAATGGCAATGGTAGCATTGCAAGTTTTATTGCTAGCAATACAACAGGGGTACCCGTTACTGCTACTATTACTGTAACACCTTTAAATGGATGTGTTGGCATTTCGAAAAGTTTTACAATTACTGTAAATCCAGGTGCTACAATTGCTAATGCAGGTACTAATCAAAAATTATGTAATGCTTTAAGTACTACTTTATCTGGTAACATACCTGTTGTTGGTACAGGTAGTTGGTCAAAGGTATTTGGTAACACAGTTGTAATAGATAATCCTACCATACCAACTTCTACATTAAGTGGTTTAGCCCCTTTTGATAGTGTGGTTCTTGCTTGGACCATACAAAACACATCTAATACTTGTGGTGCTACTTCAGACACTGTATTCATCATCAATAGGCCCACCATAACAGTAGCAAATGCTGGTAATGATACAATTATTTGCGACTTTATTACTGCAAACAACACCATTAATTTATTTGGAAACAAAGACACTACTCGAAGTTTTGAAATAGGTACTTGGTCAATAGTAAGCCAACCAAATGGTGGTAATGGTATTTTTAGTAACAGCAATAGTCCATTTTCTAAATTTAGTTTTTCAAAAGCAGGGTCTTATATACTTAAATGGTCTATTTCTAATGACGCTGGATGTACACCATCCTTTAAAACGGTTATAATAAAAGTGAATGATAAGCCATCTAAAGGCTTGGTTGTACCTGCCATGCCTAGTATATGCATTGGGGCTAGTACTACTTTAACACTTACAGGCTACTCTGGAAGTATTTTAAAATGGCAGTATAATGTTAACCCAATTTCTGACAATATTTGGATAGATACAATATTGACTTCCTCCAGTATTAGCTTTAATAATATTCAAGATACATTTGCCCTAAGGGCAATTGTTGTAAGTACTGACGCTTTTTGCCAATTAAGTGATACTACAACACCAGTAGTTATAAATGCTACGCCACAACCAATAGGTGGGGTTACTGGCCCAGATACAACTGTTTGTGGTGCTAATAATAATGGTATTATTAATTTAACTGGCTATTTTGGTACTATTATACGATGGGAAAAATCAACCGATAATGGCACTACTTGGACGCCTTTAGTTAATACTACCAATGCGCATCTTTATAGTACAATACTTCAAACAACCAAATTTAGGGCTGTAATACAGAATGGCAATTGCTCGCCAGTTACTTCTACTATCACAACCATTACTGTTGCTGGTGCTACTGGAAATTCTAATGCAGGCGTTGACCAATTTTTGTGCAATCAGAACAGTACACAACTAAATGCAGCAGTACCACCAAACGGAATTACTGGTACTTGGTTACAAGTAGCTGGCTCGCCTGTAACTATTGCAAATGCGTCATTATACAATACCTCTATTACAGGGCTTACACCTAACACGTATAAGTTGGTATGGGCTATTAGCAATGGTTTTTGTGCCGCTACTAATGATACAGTTATTGTAACCAATTATCCTGCACTAGTAAATGCAATATCTGCAATAAACACAACTATTTGTTCTGGCCAATCTGTTAGCATTATAGGTCAAACGCCTAGTGGTGGTAATGGCATCTATAGTTATCAATGGCAACAAAGTGTAGATAGTATAAACTGGATAAACATTTCAGGTGCTAACTTAAATAATATTAATTATAGCCCAACATTTTCTGTGTTTGTAAGACGATTGGTTACTTCTAGTACTTGTAGCACCCCTAGTAATGCTGCTGTAGTAACGGTGCAAGCAGGTGTTAGCAATAATAGTATTTCTGGTGATACTACTATATGCATTGGAAATTCATTAGCAACCCTAATTGGTTTGCAGCCTACTGGTGGTAATAATATTTACACATTTCAATGGGAAAATAGTGTAGATGGTGGTATAACTTGGTTACCAATAGGTACTGGTATTTCTAAAGATTTTACCCCCGCTAACTTAACTACTACCACTAAGTTTAGGCGAGTAGTTACAACAAGTATTTGTTTTGGCTTGCAAGCAAGCATTAGCAATATAGTTACCATTACCATCAATCAAAACGCAAAAGCGCTATTTACTTACTCAAAAGATATTGACTGTGCCACATTTAATTTAGCAAGTACTATAACCAATAATACAAATTCGGCAAACGGTGCTTATTTGTGGTATGCAAACGGTAATTTAATAGGTACTGGTACTTCAATGCCAAATTATAGCATCACAAATGCTTTTGATTCTGTAACTATAAAGTTGAAGGTTACAAGTTTATTCGGTTGTAAAAATGATAGCCTTGAACATAAGTTTTATACCATACCAATACCAATACCTGCTTTTACAATAAGCGATACCGTTGGATGTGGACCATTGCTACTTACGCTTTCAAATAAAACACCTAATGCCAGTTTGTTTAATTTTAAATGGGATTTTGGAAACGGTGTTACCTCTAACTTAATCAATCCTACTGGTGGTATTGTACTACAGCCTAATCCTTCTCGTTTTGATACTGTTTACAATATTTCTCTTACTGCTTTTACAACTTGCGACACTGTTACAGTATCACAAAAGGTGCGTGTGAAATCGAAACCGCAAGCATTATTTACACCAAATAAAAGTGTGGGTTGTTCACCTTTGCCTATTAGCTTCAACAACACTTCTCGTGGTAATAACATGACTTTTGTATGGAACTTTGGTGATGGTTCTGCCCCTATTACTACATCTAGCACTAATACCCTACAGCATACGTATAGCACTGGTAAGCAAGACACCTTTAACGTAACACTAATAGCAACTAATTCATGCGGTAGCGATACGATAACTTACAACATCATTGTATCACCAAATACTATTAAGCTTGACTTTGCCGTAAATGCAACAGATGTTACAACTTGCTTACCAAGTACTGTGCGTTTTATAAATAATACCATTGGTGCTACATCATTCAACTGGGATTTTGGTGATGGTAATGTATTAACCACCACTAAAAACATTGATACCGTTACACACGTGTACACAAAAGCAGGCACGTTTATTACCAAGCTTACTGCAAGCAATGGCTGTAGCGATACCACTGATTATGAGCAAATAAAAGCTTACGCTAAACCTATTGTAAAGTTTACAGCTAGCCCACTTACGGCTTGCTTAGGCGATAGTGTTAGTTTTGTAAACCAAACCGATACTGCAACAGGTTATACCTGGCATTATGGTAATGGTGCTACATCATCGCTTACAAGCCCTACCTATGTTTACGGTGGGGCAGGTACTTATAATGCCATGTTGATTGCTGTGAGGCAATATCCTGCTATTACATGTACCGATAGTACATTTACAACTATAAATATTGTGGCTAAACTAAACGGCTCGTTTACAATGAGCGATAGTGTAAGCACTTGTGTACCGTTTAAAGTGGTATTTACCAATCTTAGTGTACCATCTGTATTAACCACATGGGATTATGGTGATGGTGTAAAAGATACTGGTGATTTGGTGCAACATACTTACACCAACAGTGGCACATTTACCGCAAAAATGACAGCCGTAAATGCTGGCGGCTGTACCTACGAAACCACTAAGAATATTGTGGTAAAAGGCCCTACAGGTACATGGATTTATGACAAGGGTTTAATCTGTGTTAACAAGTCTGTGCAGTTTCAAGTGAATGTGTTAAATACAGATTCATTACACTTCAATTTTGGTGATGGTACTAGCTTAACTACCACAAGCCCTATTGTTAATCATACGTACACACAATCTGGTAATTACTTGCCTTCGGTGCAATTATTATCTGGTGCATGCTATGTTACTTTAAAAGGTGTAGATACTATTAAAATTGAAAAAATAACCGCAGGCTTTACTACCGTGCAGCAAAAAAATTGTGGTAGCACTACGGTAGGTTTTACCGATACAACACGTTCATTTTATGGTGTACAAACCTGGCAGTGGAACTATGGTGATGGTACACCTGTAGGCCAAACACAAAATACACAACACACTTACACGGTTGGTAATACCTATGGTGTACAGCTAATTGTTGTAGGCAATAGCGGTTGTAGCGATACGGCTAACTTACAATTGCCTATTACTATCAATAGCAAGCCAAACGCTACTATACAAGCGAATGTTACTAGTTGTGTTAATCAAAGTGTAAACTACTCAGCTACAATTACATCGGTAGATAGTGTGGTTTTAAAATTGTGGAAATTTGCTACAGGTGCTTCTGCTATTGGCAATACAGCGTCTTATACTTACAGTAATGCTGGTACTTATACCACAGCGTTTATTACTGGTACTATCAATGGTTGTTTCGATACAACTTACAACACCATCACGGTTAATCCAAGCCCTACCTTGGTGGCTTCTGCTGATGTGACTATTTGTAAAGGTGCTTCTACACCATTATTAGCTACTGGTAGTAGTAATGTTACTTGGCTACCAACTAACAATTTAAGTTGTACTACTTGTGCTAATCCACTGGCTTTCCCAGCGGTTACTACGGCTTATGTTGCTAGTTCTACCAATGGCTTTGGTTGTACTTCTACCGATACGGTGGTGGTTACCGTTTTTCAGCCATTTACCATTAGCGTTACGCCAAGCGATAGCATTTGTGTGGGTCAGTCTACTAAGTTGGGGGCTTCTGGTGCGTTTTCTTATACATGGGCTCCAGCTACAGGTTTAAGCAATGCGGCTATTCAAAATCCGGTGGCAAGCCCATTGGTTACTACAACTTATCAAGTTACTGGTACCGACCAATACAATTGCTTCACTGCTACTGCATCGGTAGTAATTGGTGTGGGTAATTATCCGGTGGTAAATCTTGGTCAAGACCAAGTATTAGCAGCAGGTTCTACTTATACATTTACACCATCTGTTACCAATGGCCCTATTGCTAGTTGGTTGTGGAAGCCTTCTACCAATTTAGATTGTACTACTTGTCCATCGGTTACAGCTACTGCTAAAAACGATGTGTGCTATGTAGCACAGGCTACCAATATTTATGGTTGTGCAAGTACCGATGCGGTGTGTGTTAAAGTATTCTGCGAAAGCTCGCAAGTGTTTATACCAAATGCCTTTATGCCTGGCACAGGTACTGGTAAAAACGATATTTTAATGGTGCGTAGTACAGGTATTAAATTGGTGAAAAGCTTTAGAATATACAACCGTTGGGGCCAAGTGGTATTTGAACGTGCCAACTTTGTACCTAATGATAGAACCTATGGCTGGAACGGTTTAGTACATGGTAAGCCTGCCGATACAGATGTGTACATTTATACGTGTGAAGTAGTGTGCGAAAACGATACACCATTTGTGTACAAAGGCAATGTGGCCGTAATAAGATAGTAAACCTAATTTTCTGTTTTTGTAGCTTGAAAACTTAATGACAATGTTAAAACGTTCAATATATAGCTTGGTACTAACGCTGATGGCAAGTGTGGTATTTGGGCAAGACCTTACATTCTCGCAATTTTACGAGAATGCACTCTTGCGTAATCCTGCATTAGCAGGTGTTTTTGAAGGCGATATACGTTTGGTAGGTACATTTAGAAACCAATGGCAAACGATAACTGTACCATATAAAACCACTGCATTTAGTGCCGAAGTAAAATTTCCATTTGGTAAGCACAACGATTGGATAACTGCAGGTGTACAAGTAACACAAGATGCGGCTGGCGATATTCAACTTAAACGGACACAGTTATTGCCCGTTGTTAACTTTCATAAATCATTAAGTGGCGATAATGATAATTATTTATCAATGGCCTTCATGGCTGGTCCAGTACAATCGCAATTCGATCCTACACAGTTAAAAGTAGATGACCAATTTCAAGGTGGTGTTTACAATCCTAATTTACCTACTAATGCCATATTTGCTACAACTGGTTTCACCTATTGGAATTTTAGTGCGGGTATCTCTTACAGTAGCAGTTTTGGCAATGGTAATAAATATTATCTAGGTGCTGGTATGTTTCACATAAATAAACCACTAGTAGGCTTTTATACCAACACCGCCACAAGTGCCCTTAATAGAAAAATTGCTTTAAACGCAGGTTTATCTGTGCCTACCAATGATTATAGCAAAGTGGTATTTTATGGCGATTATTTCTCGCAAGGTGGTAATCAGCAGTTTTTGGGTGGCTTAATGTACGGTACCGATATTGTGCAAGGCATTGGCTACAATTCGTTCGAGAATGTTACCCTATACGGTGGTGCCTTTTACCGCTGGGGCGATGCATTGATACCCGTTATTAAATTAGATATTCACCAGTTTACCGTAGGTGTTAGTTACGATGCCAATGTATCGCAATTGCAAACAGCCTCTCAGTCACGCGGTGGTTTTGAGTTTACAGCTACCTACCGAGCAAAGTTTAGAAACCGTAGCAACGCAGGCGATAAAGTGCGTTGTGTGAGTGGGTTTTAATGAGTACTTATTAACTATTACAAACCATATTTTTACCAAAAGCCCCATTGCAATACTACTTGCAATGGGGCTTTTATTTGTTTACCTGTATAAGCCTGTGGCTATACGCACTATTTTGTAGGCAATGGCTTTTAACGATAATTCTTGCCTGCTATTTACTTGTAGTTTTTGCTTGGCTGCACGCAAGTGTTTTTCGGTGGTTTTGCTAGTTACGGCAATGCTATCAGCAATTTCTTTTTGACTCGCAGTAGTGTGGTGGCATATAAATATGCCGATTTTATTTCGCTGTTAGTAAGCCCTAGTTGCTTGGCTGTGGCACGTTCTCCTTCCCTTTTTTGTACCAATGCGGCTATATCTTATGGCGGTACATTGGTAAAGTCTTCTTGACGAAGAATGTTGGCATCTATATAATATTCACAATTTGATACTGCGTTTATGGCTTCGTGCAATAGCGGTAGCGCATCACCGTTTGAGTTATTGTTTATATACATCATACAAGCCTTGAACACATAGCCTTTGACACCACAGGCTAGAATATTCTCTAGCATTTCTCGGTGCGAGTAGCTACTTAGTGCTATTACAGCAATATGAGCTAGGTAACAGGTAAGGTACTCGGTAAGCGATACACCATCCATTACAGTATGTAAGAGGCTGCCAAATATAGCTGAAAATAGGTAGCACTGCCGCTAGCCCCAAAGAACTGAACTTTTTGGCCACCGATACCAAAACGCCCTACACCCATGACTTTGAAGGCGAAGACGTAGGCAAAATAGTGTACTACTGGCTACGCTGGGAAAACACCCGTGGCGAAACCGGCCCTTGGAGCGAACCAATACAGGCGACTGTGACAGGGTAGAGGGGAAGATTTTATGTAATAGCCAATCTTGTAAAGGGTTGGCTATTTTTTTTATAAAGTGATTTTAGCTACTTTTGATTTGATCTTACGCTTAAAAATAAACTAATTGCTTAAAATATGAAAGGCGAAACAATATTAATATCTGGAATGTCAGGGATAAGTATTGAGAAATGCTTAACCAAATTTATATCTGAATTTAAAGAATTTAGGACGACACTATCAAATCAAAAACCTGTACTAATCAAGTTAGATACTGAAATTGAGAAAGTCTATTATCAATTAAATCCATCAGAAAAAAAAAGCAATCAGATTTGGAAAGACGTTATTTTAAAACAAACTTATCCAGTATTGCAGCTGCTATGGAATAAAGCATTTGAAAATGTAAAGGCTAGAATTGAAGAAATACGTAAGGAGAAACCAACTACATTTATATTTGTCAATATGCATTCTTGCTATTATCATAACAGAACTCAAGAATATATTCCTCTTGTGAATATAAAAGAGCTTTCAGACATAGAGCCTACCAAAGTAATAACACTAATTGATGATATATACGAAATACACCATCGATTAACTTTTACAGGAGGAATTTATCACGATGAAAAAAATGTATCTAACACTGTAATGATTCTAAGATTATTACGACTATTAGATTGGAGAGCAAAAGAGACAATGCTTTCAAGGCATATTGCGAACCAACTAAATATTAAGAATTATGTATTTTCAGTTAAACACTCTTTTGATACTTTTTCTAATTTAATTTTCAAATCTTGTCAAAAAGTATATCTATCTCATCCAATCACAGAAGTGAGACGATTAGAAAAAAATAACAAGCTAGCCGATGCAAAGCAGATAATGAATGAAATTACAGAAATATCTGATAGATTGTCGTATGAATTTACAACATTTCTGCCAACAACAATTGATGAATTTAGGATATTATTTAAGTTGGCAGAAGATGGAGAAACGAAGAACTATTATTCGGTTTTAACTAAAAGATGGGAAGATCAAATCTATGCCAAACCAAAGGACTTACTGTATCTTAATAGTGGATTTTCTGATACAAATGCTTTGTGGACAACCCTTGAACCGAGCGAAATAAAATTAAA
Organism: Flavobacterium sp.; assembly: GCA_030053925.1. GTDB lineage: Bacteria > Bacteroidota > Bacteroidia > Chitinophagales > Chitinophagaceae > Parasediminibacterium. Next base: position 82,179 of record JASGCX010000002.1, on the reverse strand, counting down.
TGAACAAATAAACCATTTGCTTGAGGCTCTTTCAGATTTCATTAGCGACCAAGTAACAGTTAGAGATTATACGTTAGTAGAACAAAGCGACATGCTCGTTATTTATAGGCCTTTATTTAACGGGAATGCGTCAGGTGGCGTAAGAGAAGAATTTAGATATTATAAAAGATTAATAAAAGATAGCGGTAAAAATATTTTATGCTTTATCTATTGCCCTGATGTAGATATTAAAAAATATCACATTAGGCAGTTTGAGTTAAAAGTAATAAATGAAATACAAGAAGAAAGCCTTAAATTCAACACTAATAACTCTTCTACTTTTCAACTTTCGAATGAAGAATGTGAACAATTATTGACAGCGATTGACAATAATAATTTAATACTAGACGTTCTAGACAAAGTCATGGATAATCATAAAATAGAGTTCAATATTAAAAATCCAAAAACACCATTAAGTCCCAATAAAATAAACGAGTTTAGACAAATATTTGCCGAAGAAGTGATACTATTGTACCAATCAATAAATGAGTATAAAGAAGACGTAACTTATTTTGAAAACGACCAAATTGAAATAGAACAATTTATCAATAATATTAAAAATCATTTAAAAAGTTAAAAAATGGATTTAGCAATTCTTTATCGCGGCTCTTCAAAAGACAACATAGAAGCGAAGAATATCTTACGTGAAATAAATGTCAAATTTGTTGAGGTTTTTTCAGAGGATAAAAGCCACTTACCTGTATTTTGTTCTTCTGAAAGCGCTTATCCATATAAAGGAATAAATGAAATAAGAGAATATGCGAGTTCTGTGAAGTTTAGTATGGATGAACATCAAGAGTAAGCTTTGCAGTTCTATTTCTTATTGGCGGTTGTCCTCACCCACCACCCATTAATACAGCCACTTCGGTTTGTGAAGCCAAAACCGATAAAACATACAATACCTCATTCTAACCCGCCAAATCTCAAAGACTTGGCGGATTTTGTTTTTCCTGTATTTTCACCGCTCATTTGTATAACTATACGCAACTATGAGCAAGCCCCATTTACATACTGTATTATCGCCTCGTTTACTAGATATTTACGATTGCAGCAATAGCATTGTGGTGATTATTGACGTGTTTAGAGCCACTAGTACCATTGCTACCGCTTTGTACAATGGTGCAGCACGTGTAATACCTGTTGATACAGTAGATAAATGTATTGCCATAGGTAAGGCAACAAGCGGCATTACCGCCGGTGAGCGTGATGGTAAAGTAATTGAAGGCTTGGCGTATGGCAATTCGCCCGCCGAATATCCACGTAGTTTTATTGAAGGTAAAACCTTGGTATTAACCACCACCAATGGTACCAAACTGTTGCACATGGCATTACAAGCTGGTGCCGCAGAAGTAATTACAGGTTCTTTCCCTAACCTTAGTGCAGTGTGCAATTACCTAATAGCACAAGGCAAGCCAGTGGTATTGGGTTGCAGTGGCTGGAAAGATAAATTTAACCTAGAAGATACCATGTTTGCAGGGGCAGTTATAAGCCGTGTGAAGAAACATTTTACCATTCACTGCGATAGCAGTTTAATGGCAGAAGAAATGTACACCAAACATAAAAACGATAGATTGGCTTTCATTACTCAACTCACCCACTGGCACAGACTAGAAAAATTTGGCCTAGAAAAAGATTTACAATACTGCGTAACAGAAGATATAGCCAATGTACTGCCTTTGTTTAAAAATGGCGATTTAATAGCAGGGTAGCGGCACTAGCATATTTTGTAGAATGATTGCTTTGTACCTCGCAAAAACGGAAACACCTATACATGAAGCTGCGTATTCTGCGCAATCAGTGCAATTTTGCGAGACACAATGCTTGTTAATAGTCACTTATTCTCTGCAATGATTGCTATTGTAATCAATCGGTAGTTATATTTACCCCTACAATATTTTTTAAGCGTATGAACAAGTTTTTTGCAGTAAGTGTATTCGCTCTTTCAACCTTATGTACCGTTGCACAAGTAAAAAAAGCAACACCAACCAAACCCGTAGCAAGCAACAGTAGTAATGCTTCTAAAGCACAAGCTACCAAAGCAAGCACAGCAACAGATGACAGAAATATCAGCATCACATTAACCCCTTACAAAAATACTTGGGTGTACTTGGGCTGTTATTTTGGTAAAAACAAAACCTTGTCAGACTCGGCTTTTTTAAACGAAAAAAGCTACGGTGTATTTAAAGGCAAAAACAAATTAACGCCAGGTATTTATTTTATTGTATCGCCACAGTACGCTATTCTATTTGATATTTTAATGGATAGCAAACAGAAGTTTAGCATTGTAGCCGATACGTTGAGGAAAGAAGATGCAGTAATTACAGGCTCGCTAGAAAACAATTTGTTTAAAAATTACGCTGCTTTTTCTTTGGTAAAAGGTAACGCCACCAACCATTTAAAAACAGCCTACGGTAATGCCACAACCAAAGCCGATTCGCTTAAAATACTGAACCAAATAACAGCCATCAGTAAGGAAGTAAAAGCTTATCAAAACAATGTCATCAAGCAAAATCCTAACTCATTATTAGCCGCACTATTTAACGCTTTAAAACAACCAGAAACACCACCTATACCCGTGGTAAATGGTAAGCCAGATTCTACTTATCCATTTAGATACGTGAAAGATCATTTTTGGGATGATGTGAATTTTAACGATGATAGATTGCTGCGCACACCTTTCTTTGAACCCAAGCTAGACAACTACTTTAAAAACTACGTATCGCCAGAACCTGATAGTGTGTACCCAGAAATAAAGTACATGTTGCTAATGGCAAGAACGGGTAAAGAAATGTATCCTTACTTACTTACCAAGTTTACCAACAAATACATTAACCCAGAATTTATGGGCCAGGATAGAGTGTTCTTGAAAATATTTGAAGACTTTTATGCCAAAGGCGATACCACTTATTTAAACCCAGCTAGCCGCAAAACCATTATAGAAAGGGCTTACAGCCTAATGGCTAATCAAATTGGCAATCAAGCACCAATACTAGACCTAACCGATACTTTGGGCAAAACAGTGCCTTTGTATGGTATAGATGCCAAGTTTACATTTGTAGTTTTTTGGGACCCCACTTGTGGCCACTGTAAAGAAGAAATTCCACGGATAGATAGTATGTACAAAGCCAAGTGGAAAGCCCTTGGTGTGCAAGTGTACAGCGTAAATGTAAACGAGCCTAAAATGGTAGAGTTTAAACAGTTTTTGGCCGAGAAAAAAATAAGTACCGATTGGGCAGAAGTGTACCAAACCAAGGCTGCAAGAGATGCTGAACAAGCGGCTAATCAACCGAATTTTAGACAGCTTTACGATATGTACAAAACGCCTACTTATTACTTGCTCGACGAGAAGAAACGCATCATTGCAAAGCAATTAAGTTTAGAACAGTTTGACGATGTAATAGCAGCCAAACTAAAAAATAAATAAGCTAAAAAAATACGCAAACCTCAATTAACAGAAAAATATGAAAGCACAATGGTTATTGCTAGCAGCACTTTTAGGTGGGCTAGTTGCTAATAGTCAAACCCTATTTACCTACGGTAAAAAAGCAGTAAGCAAACAAGAGTTTGAAAAGGCATTTAACAAAAATCCCACGGCAGATGTTGAGCGCAGCAAAGCTTTATCTGAATACTTAAACTTGTACATTAACTACAAGTTGAAAGTACAATCTGGCTACGATGAGAAATTGTATGAATCAGCTTCGTTTCAGCTAGAAAGTAAAAACTTTACGCAGCAAATAGCAGAGAATATTATTAAAGAGGAAGTAGGCATTAAAGCACTTATTAGCGAAGCATTTACAAGAAGCCAAAAAGACATACATGCAGCGCAAGTATTTATACCTACATTGGCCAATAGCGATACTGTAAAGGCTTTGCAGCAAATAACGGAAGCCTACAATGCCTTACAAACTGGTGCAGATTTTGGCGAGGTGGCTGCTAAATATACTACCGATGAAAATGTAAAAAAAGCAAAAGGCGACCTTGGATTTATCACCGTGTTTACGTTACAATACGCCTTCGAATCTCAGATTTATGGCCTGCAAGTGGGGCAGTTTTCTAAGCCTTACCGTAGTAAATATGGCTATCACATTTTTAAAAATGTAGGCGAAAGACCAGCATTAGGCAAACGTAAAGTAGCACAGCTATTACTTGTACTACCACCGCAAGCTACCAATGCCGATGCACAAAAAGTAAGCAAACTTGCTGATAGCGTGTACAATATGCTATTACATGGCGAAACCTTTGAAGCTGCTACCGCAAAATTTAGCAACGATGCTAGAACGGCTAATAGTGGTGGCGTATTGCCCGAAATAAGTGTGGGGCAGTTTGATGCCAATTATGAAGCCAATATTTACAACCTAAAAAAAGTAGGCGATATAACCAAGCCATTTGAAACAACTATTGGCTACCACATTATAAAGTTGCTAGACATTTTGCCAGTGGGTAGAGACATTAACGACCCAAATACCAATGCACAAATAAAACAGCAAGTAGATAACGATGCTAGATTGTTACTTTACAAAAAAGCTAAACTAGCTACTTGGCTACAACTCACTAAATACAAGCCTTCTAGCTACAAGCAAGAAGCCTTGTGGGTGTACACAGATAGTGCATTGGCCAATACACCATTAAACAGCTATCAAGGCATTACAGATACAACTACCTTATTTTCATTTGCCAAGCAAAACATAAAAGTAGCCGCATGGCTACAATACTTGCGTAAAGAAGCAATAGCCAATAGAACGTTATACAGCAAGGCTTTCAACGATTTTGTAGATGAAAGTTGCATCAATTATTACACCGCTAACCTAGTACATTATAACCCTACCATACAGCAGCAAGTAAAAGAATTTGACGAAGCTAACTTGCTATTTGCAGCTATGGATGCACATGTGTGGGGCAAAGGTGGTACCGATATTGCAGGGCTAAAAACTTATTATAGCAAGCATGCACAAAAGTACCAATGGGCTAATGGTGTAAGCGCTTTGGTGTTTACTTGTAAAAGCAAAATATTGGCTACAGAAATTGCTGCTAAAATAAAAGTAACACCTAAAAACTGGCGCAGTATTGTAGCAGAATATGGTGTAAACTGTATGGCCGATAGTGGCAGATTTGAACAAGCATCTTTACCAGTAAAAGCAACGGTAGAAAGCAAAGTTGGCTTTACATCGGCACCAGAAGATAATTTAAACGAAGACTTCTACACATTTGTATATGTAACGGCCGTGCATACCACCAAAGAACAACGCAGCTTTGAAGATGCAAAAGGCATGGTGATAAACGACTATCAAAATTATTTAGAGCAGCAATGGTTGGATGACTTGAAGAAGAAATATCCAATAACAGTAAACACAGCCGTTTTTAAAACCATTAATTAAATAGAGGCAGCTATGGAAAGTAAACGTATTCGCTACTTACACATGTTAAACCCATTTGCTGCCGAGCGAACCAAGGAAATTCTACAAATTAACCCTACCGTAATACCTCAACGTTTAGATAGCACCCAGGTATCTATTGAGGTGTATGAATATAACACTGAAACGCTTGACCAGCATAGCTTTAATACCGCTGTAGGCTGCACTGAATTTGTAAACCATAAAAAGGTAAAGTGGATAAATGTTGATGGCATTAATAAGCTAACGGTAGAGTCTGTTGCTAAGATATTTAACGTACACTATTTACTAGCAGAAGACATACAAAGTGTGGGTCTGCGCCCTAAAATGGATGAAATAGACAACCATCTATTTTGCCTTCTGCACATGCTGTATTTTAATAAAAAAACATCGGCAGTAGAAACCGAACAAATAAGTTTTGTATTAGGTAGCCATTATGTGATTTCGTTTCAAGAAGATGCAGAACGTGATGTGTTTAATGCCTTGCGTGAAAGGCTGAAAGTGAATAATACCAAGCTAAGACAAAGCGGTGCCGACTATTTATGCTACGCATTAATAGACATGATTGTAGATAATTACTTTATAGTAATGGAACAATTGGGAGAAAAAATTGAGGCTTTAGAAGAAGAGATTATTCATAAACCAAGTACCAGAAGTTTGGCAAAAATTAACCAACTACGCAAAGAAATTATTGTACTAAAAAGAAGTATCTCGCCAGTACGTGAAGTAATTAATGGGATTATAAAAAGCGATAGCGACTTGCTGAACGAAACCACTACCAAATATTTTAAAGACATTTACGACCACGTAATGCAAGCCACAGACCTGGTAGAAAACTACCGAGACATGATGATTAACATGCAGGACTTATACATAAACCAAGTGAACCTAAAAATGAACGAGGTAATGAAAGTGATGACCATTGTTACTTGCTTGCTTGCACCCGCAACCGTTATTGGCGGTATTTTTGGGATGAACTTTGAAACCATACCATACATCCATAATCGCTATGGATTTTTTTTGGCAGTAGCAGTTATGTTACTCATACCAATGTGGATGCTTGGCGTGTTTAGAAGACGTGGTTGGTTTTAATTATTAAGCACATTAGCACCGTAGCCACAACGGCACAACGGTACAACGGCTCACAACGAAAATTACATTAGCACATTATCACATCATCACATTATCACATCATCACATTAGCACATTAACACATCAGCACATTAGAAAATTATCACATCATCACATTATCACATCATCACATTAGCACATTAGCAAATTAGCACATCATCACATTATCACATCATCACATTATCACATCATCACATCATCACATTAGCACATTATCACATTAGCACATCATTACATCATCACATTAGCACATCATCACATTAGCACATCATCACATTAGCACATCAGCACATTAGCACATCAGCACATTAGCACATTAGCACATTAGCAAATTAGCACATTAGCACATTATCACATCATCACATGAACTTACACTTACACAATCAATTGTTTATAGTAGGCGGTGCTACATCGGGTTTGGGCCGAGCAATTGCAATGGCTTTGGTAAATGAAGGTGCTACGGTAATAGCCATTGCAAGAAGTGCACAACAGCTACAATTATTACAAGAAAATCATCCCAATAACATAGAAACATTGGCACTAGATATTACACAGCCAAGTGCAGTAGCTAGTATTCTTAAAGCCATAGGAAATAAACAATTACATGGTGCTGTATTAAATGCTGCTGGCCCGCCAGCTAAAACGGTACTAGAAACAACCATGGAAGATTGGGATGCTGCATACAACAATATCTTACGCTGGAAAGTGGCACTTACAAAGGCTTTAATACCTTTAATGCAAGCCCACAACTATGGTAGATGTTTATTTGTAGAAAGCTATTCGGTAAAACAACCTGTAGAAAATTTAGTACTTAGCAATTCGCTGCGTTTAGCGGTAGTAGGCATGGTTAAAACACTAAGCCTAGAAGTAGCAGCACAAGGCATTACCTTAAATATTCTAGCACCAGGTGCCCACAATACACCTGCCATTAACCGTATTTACAAAAAGAAAAGCGAACAAACGGGTATAGATGAAGCAACCGTAAAAGCTGCTGCTATTACACAAATACCAGTGCAGTTTTTAGGCGAGGCAGAAGACTTTGCAAGTATGGCCGCATGGCTGCTAAGCAAGCACAGTCGTTATATTACAGGGCAAACCATTAGTGTAGATGGTGGTGCTGTAAAAGGTACAATGGGGTAAGTTTTCAAGGCATCATTAAAAATGACAAGCTGATTTTAGTATTTTCGGTTAATGCTCAATTTTAATTTTAAAAATCGCTAAAAATATTAGTTTTGCAGTATGTTCAGAAATCAACTTAATGATAAAATTGGCAATTTGCTTAATTATCTAAGCAGTCGCATACCTAATCTTAGTCTCACTAAAGTACTCAAATTATTGTACCTTATTGATGAAACTAGCTACCAACGTTCTGGTACACCAATTACTTGGTTAGAATATAAAGCATGGGAAATGGGCCCTGTTGCAGAAGAATTGTACAATGAATTAAAATTTGATCAATCATTGGTACATAATGGACAAATTCTAAATTTTGAGAATTATATACAAACAAACAAGAAAGCAACAGAAGACGGTAATACGCAAATTACTATTTTACCAAAGGGTAATTATAATTTATCTAGCTTCTCTGAATTTGAAAGTGAATTAATTAATAATATTATTGATCGTTTTGGTTCTTATACTGCAAATCAACTTATTAAATTATTGCATAAAGAGAATACACTATGGCATCAGTGCGTGAAAGACAACAATTTGGATTTAAACTTTAAGCTTTATGGCAAAAAAAGCAATCATACAATAGATTTTTCACAATTAATAAAGAACGATGCAATAATGCAAATGGCAGCACAATCAGCTTTTGAAAGTATGCAAATGCAAGATGTTTTTAATGAATTTTAATTGTGAGAAATACTGTTTATGAATTGGAAATCTGGACTTATTCTTAGAATTAAGCGTTATAAATTTGAAGATGATAATAGTACAAGAGATAAATATTCTATTGTGCTATTTGCAAATAATGAATACGCTTACTTAATTCATTGCCTCACAACTACTCAAAATAACTATCAAGTGAATGGAACAAATTACGGCTGTTCGGTGCATAATGGTAGTATGCCATATTATTTTTTTCCAGCCAACCAAGTTGTGGGTAGCGATAATTTCTTTTTTGAAAAAAATACGTTCATTTTCTTTCAGTCAAACATTCGTAAAGAAAACTTCTCGAAATTCGAACATGCAGAAAAAACACCTTTCGGTTTAATAAGTTTAGGTATATTAACAAATGAAGAACTTAAGAGAGTAATAAAGTGTGCATTAAAGTCTAAATTTATACCGAAAGTACTTTTACAAGAGCTTAGTCAATTCAAAGTGCAATTATAGCCGTGTATTTAAAAATTGATGGAACTAAGTTCATCATAATTACTTTTACGCCCTAAATACACACCATGAATTCTGTTTTTGATACCACAAAACCCATTGCACTTGGTGCCGACCATGCTGGTTTTGAATACAAAGAAGCAATTAAAGTATGGCTTACCAATAAAGGGTTTACCGTAAAAGATTTTGGTACAAATTCGCTTGAAAGTGTTGACTATCCTGACTTTGCACATCCAACTGCTGCTAGTGTAGAAAGTGGTGAATGTGCTTTCGGTATTCTGTTTTGTGGTAGTGCAAATGGTGTGGCTATTACGGCGAACAAACACCAACATATTCGTGCAGGCCTGGCTTGGCAAAATGATGTAGCGAAGTTAATTCGTCAGCATAATAATGCAAATATTGTGTGCATACCTGCACGTTTTATAGCCTTAGCTTTAGCCCAAGAAATTATTGAAAACTTTATGACTACCGAGTTTATGGGTGGTAGACATGGCAGAAGAGTAGATAAAATTGCTTGTTAAACATGCAGTCTTCTTACATCTACCGATACACGTAATTTGTGAGAGCCACTGCTTAGTATGATGCCTTTTAGTGGCGTGATGTCTGCATAATCTCTACCCCAACCAATGGTTACATGCTGGGCACCTGGTATTTGATTATTGGTTGGGTCAAAATCCATCCAACCTAAGTTTGGTATAAACACAGAAAACCAAGCGTGTGAGGCATCTACACCTACTAGCTTTTCTTTGCCTGGTGGCGGTAAAGTTTCTATATAGCCACTTACATATCTTGCAGGTAAGCCTATTGAGCGCAAGCAAGCAATAGCTAAATGGGCAAAATCTTGACATACACCTCTTTTCAAACGCATCACTTCTGTTACAGGTGTAGATACTGTTGTAAAATCAGGATCGAATTTAAAGTCTTTAAAAATGCGCTGCATTAAGTCTTTAGCAGCATCAAAAATGGGCCTGTTAGGCGTAAATGATTGCAAAGCGTACAAGGTTATTTGCTCATCAATAGTCGTCATGCTGGTTTCGGTAATAAACTGCCTTGCATCAATATAATCTGGCTTAGTTTCAAACAATTGTTGCCTTGCTTGTTCCCATGCAATATTGCCGTAAACGCTAATGGCAGAAGCAGGTGATTGTTGTTTTTCAATCTCGTTGGTTACAGTAACCGATAATTTTTTATGTTGATGCTGAATGGCAAAATACAGCACTTTATTGCCAAAATAATCTTCATATTCTTTCATCACATCTGGCTCGGGGCTAATGTTGATGGTGGTTTTTTTGCGTAGCTGCTGTTCAGTATCTCTTGGTATTAACATGGCAATATTGTGGCACAAGCTAATAGAACCTGCGTAAGTATATTCGGTAGTATGGGTAATTAGGTAAAGCATTAGGTACTGATTCAAATTTAGGCTTCATTTATTTTTATTAAAGATAGAGAAACTCAATAAACTACTTATTTACAAGTCAGCCGAAAACAATTGCTTTTGCGCTTGCGCATGTTTAAAGTAAGTTTTAGAAATAGCATCTGGTATGGCCGATAACAAATTGTACACTTTGTTTAAAAAATGGCTCAAATGTGTGTACTCAAACAGATTTGCGTTCAAGTGTGCAAGATGCGCTTTGGTGGCTAGTTTTACCAATGTATGGGCTTCTAAAATTAGGCGTTCGTGTTCGGCTAATTCTTCTGGCTTGCCTAATGTTGGTAGCTGTGTAAAATGCCCTTTTATTCTTTCTAGCAGATGAATTAACGACCGTGGATTATTGATGTCTAGCAACAGCAATTCTAACACCAATGGCATTTGTATTGATACTCGATACTTGTAGCGATAGTTTACCAAAGCTTCGTTACTTTTTAGTACGGCTTCTTGCAAATTATAGTCTACATCTTCATTAATAAAACTTACCAATGTAGCCCTCAACATGCGAATGAGCAATAAACTTTGCTCAATCTTTCTACCTGTATCAAGCATTAGCCAGCCTTGTTCTCTCGAAATACTTTCTCTGTTTAAACCAATAAATGCTACTAGCGAAGTGATAAGATTATCTAAAGCCGTCATCATTTTAAAATGCGTTAAGTTGGCTTTAGAAGCAGTCATCCAATCTTCTTCCATTGTACGCAATACACGCCATGTATCGGTACTCCATTGGCCTCGTACAGCATATACTGCACGGCTAAACAATTGCAAATTATAAGCGAGGCTGCAATTGCGTTTCTCGTCAAATAATATGCTTCGTAGTTCGGCCCACACATCGTCTATTGGTTGTTTGTGGTTTATAAAACTTGGGTAGGTAAATGTAAAATTGGTAAGTGCTTGTAACAATACTTTCTCTGTTTCTACATCGTCATCGTCCATCAACGATTTATGCCCATCGGTTACAGATTGCATCACTGTTCGTTGAAACCTTGCGTTGCCAAGAATACGCTCGGCATAGCGACCTACCCAAAATAAATTTTCGGCTGTATGGCTTGGTAATACACCGCTTGACACAGGTGTAATGGTGTTAAATAATTCTTTGCGTTGATGATGTGCATGGTCTTTATTGGCCGAAATAATCCAAGTGTCTTTACTTATGCCACCAAGCTGATTAGAAATAAGCATATTGTCTTTACGAGACGATGTTCTTGTAAGCCCGCCCGCCATAGCTGTGTAAGTATCGTTGTTACTTACCAAGAAGCTTCTAAACAAAGCATTGCGGGGTTCTATCTTGCCATTTACCAATGCAGGTGTAGAAGCAAAAACTACCTTCTCTTGCCCCACAAATAAGTGTGGATGCGTTTTGATGTCTTGCTTTAATTGGTACACTTTCTCTTTTGATAAAAGTGCCACATCTATTGAGTTGCTAGCTGCTAAATTATTTCTGAATATTTTTTTTATCACCAGTTTTTCTATGTTATTCAATACATAGTTCAGTTCTTTTGGCTGGCCACACCACCACGATGCAATGGTAGGTAATATCAAATCTTCTTTAAAAAAATAACGAGCAATACCTTGTAAAAAAGGCATTAAGCCGGGGTTTTCTAGTATGCTACTACCAAGTGGGTTGGCAATGCTTACATTACCACTACGCACCGCTTGTAGCAAGCCTGGCACACCCAATTGCGAGTCGCTTTTAAGTTCTAATGGGTCGCAGTAAATATCATCTACCCTGCGTAAAATAACATCTACTTTTTCAAGTCCGCCAATGGTTTTAAGCCACACATAATTATCACGCACCATTAAATCATCGCCTTGTACCAAGGTAAAGCCCATGTAAGATGATAGGTATGAGTGTTCAAAATAGGTTTCGTTACTTGGTCCTGGCGTTAAAATAACTACCCTAGGGTTTTCGTTTGCGTGTGGGGCAATGCGCTGTAGCGATTGCTGTAAACTGTTAAAATAAGCCGATAACTGCCTTACTTTTAAATCGGTAAATAACTCGGGGTTAATACGACTCATGGCCGTTCTGTTTTCTAAAGCGTAGCCATAGCCCGAAGGGGCTTGTGTTCTATCGTTTAGTACCCAAATATTACCATTGGCGCTACGTGCAAGGTCGGCAGAATATACAATTAAACTGTGCTTACTTTGTGGCGGTACGCCTACACATTGGCGTAAAAAACCATTGTGATTGTAAATAAGTTCTGCCGGAAGCAACCCTTGCTTTACAAGGTTTCTTTGGCCATAAATGTCTTTTAAAATGAGGTCAAGTAAGTTGGCACGTTGTTGCAAACCTGGCTCTACTTTTTTCCATTCTTCTTCGCTTATGAGAAAAGGAATGAGGTCTAAATTCCAAGTACGGTTAAGGCCCGAAGGATCATCGTAAATATTGTAAGTAACGCCATTTTCTTTAAGCAGGCGCAATATGTCACGGCTTCTATCTTCAATTTCGGCTTGCCCCAGTTTATTTAACGATTCAAAAAAGGTGAGCCAATACAGTCGCAGATGCCCATCTTCACCCAGCAATTCATCATACGAATAATGATTGGCTAATAATTGTTGAGAGAGATAGTGTTTAGTTAGTTGTGTAATCATTTATTGGTTGAAAACGGCTACTGTAAATTGTGGATTGGTTGGTACTTGCTAAAAGTAGGTATTTACGGTTAAATGAGCGGTATAAAAGATGGATGGGTAGGTGTAGGCGATTCCTTTTGCCATCTACAACTAACCTTCTGTCAGGTTTATCCTTCCTTTTGCCATCTTTCACCTGCCTTTAGCCATCTGCAACTAACCTTCTGTCATGTTTAGTCTTCCTTCTGCCATCTTTCACCTGCCTTTTGCCATCTATAACTAACCTTCTGTCATGTTCAACCTTCCTTTTGCCATCTTACACCTGCCTTTTGGCATCTACAACTAACCTTCAGTCAGGTTTAACCTTCCTTTTGCCATCTTTCACCTGCCTTTTGGCATCTTTTACTTGCCTTTAGCCAAGTTCAAGTAGCCGTTAGCCATCTTGCACCTGCCTTTTACAAAGGTGAAGCCCCCTTTAAACACCTCAACTATCCATTAAAACCATCAAATACCCAATAGCTACAGAATATTCACAATTTGCCATAAGTTATCAACAGTTGAAAAAATTAAGGCACCCAATATCATATTTTTAAAAAGATAGTTTTACTTTCATAGTGCTTAAAATTTATAAACAATGAATAGAACACAAATCAACCTCCAAAACATGCACTTGGTTGTTGTAGAATATTTAAACAACAACCAAACTATTGTAGTTAGCAATCCGCTTGTATTAGAAGCCGCCAACGCATTAAAACCAGTAGTAGCAAGCATTACAGCCACTAGTTTGCAGCGGCAAAGCATCGATAGAAGAGGCTATACCGCTAGTAAAAACAATGCGCTAGACAATTTATTTTCTATTGCCGCCGATGCCTGTTTAAAAGCACGGCCATACGCAAGAAAAATAAAAGATGCGGTATTGCTAAAAGCCATAGACCACAACTTTAGCGACCTGCACGATACCGCCGACAACAAAGGCATTGCCCTATGCAATGGTATTGTTGCTGCATTGCAGCCACACCTTAGCGCTTTGCAACCCTATAAAGTAACGCAAGCCACCCTTACCGAAATAAGCAATGCCATTACTGCCGCCACACCCAAAGCCGCAGAAAGAGATGTAGTAAATGCAGCAAGCATTAAAGGCACAGCCGATTTGCATGACCTTTTTAAGCAAGCCAAAGCCGCCCTGCTAGAACTTGACGAACTGATAGAAGGCCAACTAAGCGACACCCATAAAGACTTTGTAGACACTTACTTTATTACTAGAAGAATTATAGACACCAAAGGCGGTGGCGGTAGTAAGGTTGAGGAAGGTAAGAAATAGTGATTATAACCCTTACGCCAATATATTTTTATTTGGCGTATTGGCGTGAGGGTTTATTAAGAGTGGCAGCAATAAGAGAGTTATGCACAATATTATGCCAACACTCCAAACATTTAAAGAGATATGAGAGAAGAAGACATTTTTGATTTAGAAGCCATCATTAAAATTCTTGCAGGAAAATTTGCAGAAATTAACAGTGTTTATATTTTCGGTTCTCGACGATATGAGACAGGCAGCACTCGTTCTGACGTGGATATTTTATTGACAACTACTGCTAGAATACAACCAGCAAAACTCAGGGATTTTACTTTGCAACACAGTACTGCACTCGATTTGTTTTTACTTGAAAATGGCAGAGCGATAAGTGTTGCAAATGAAAGTTTCATAACAGCAGAAAGCGATGATGCATTAATACAGAAAATTGACGCCGTTTTACTTTATGACAAACGCAATGGAAGCAGTGCAGAATTAATACGACGCAAAAAAATTGAGGTAGATAAAAGAATTAATCACGAATTAACCTCACTTCCAAACGGAACAGCAGAATATTTTGAAATAAGCGCTTTGAAAAAATATTTCAAAGCAGCTAAACAAAATGGCTTGACTGCGAAACCATATTTAGGTGTATCAACTGAAGAAGCAAGTGAATTTATAATTGAAATTATTAGAAGCTTAACATCTGCAAGCAAAACGGTTACAAATTACGGACAAGCAAAAAACGGTTGGACAAAAAAACTACATGGTGAATATGATTTTCAGAATTTGTTTTGGATAACAGTTAAGCCCTGGTTACCGAACCTAAGTAGAGAACAAGTGGCACTTAAATATGACGGACAGGAAAAACGTTCTGACTTCAGTCTTTTCAATGACCAATTAGTTCTTGAATTAAAGCACATCAAGGATGACGCAGACAAAAGAGAAACTGTAAAAACTTTAGAAGGGCTAAAAAACTTTTATGTTCAACACCCAAACATTAGACGACTGATTTTTGCAATACTCGTTGACAAAGCAGTTGACCTTGACGACAAAAAATGGGAAGCTGACTTTTCATACCCTGAAAATTATCCTTCTGTCGTTACAATTATAATTAGAAACGAATAAAATACTGTGCATAACAAGGGGTTTGCCGCAAGTGTGGCTGGACGGAAGAACAATCGGCAGTTTTGCAAAGCCCAACTTCAGTCCAGGCAGGACAAGCAACTTTGATCATCAAATCCTAACTTCAACAAAGCAACTTAATCAGCAGCGATTCCAGGCTGGACGTTATAAAATATCCCACCTGCAGCAATACCTGCCCGTTGGTGGTACGCATTGGTGACACAACCCGATAATTTATGGAACAACTTATAGACGAAATATTTGACCAGTTAAAAGACTACAGAGCAGACGAAATACTCCCAAATGTAAAAATGACGAGGAATAGAATTAAACAATGGGTAGAGCAATTCGATGCAAATGACCGTGTATTTATTTTGACAGAGTTAAAGCACATATTCAGTAAACGCTACTGCTCCAAAGACAGTGTAAAAAAATTCCTCAAAGCAGTTGTTGACAAATTAGCCAAAGATTTAGGCTATAAGTCTGTTGCCGACTTTTTACGCATGACAGTTTTTTTGGACTTACAACCAAATGGGAAAAGCCAAAAAATAATGTTGAAATTACTTTCAGAATTATTACTTGAAGATTACCAGTTGAACATTCAAGATTGTGGAACTGTTCAAAAGAAACACTTTGTTTACATTGATGACATACTTTGTACAGGTAATACACTAATACAAGATATTAATGAGTGGAGCGGTAATGAATATGCAACAGGAAAAACAAATTTAGAAGCCATAAAAGACAAATCAGCAGAACTAATTTTTGCATACATTTTTATTCATGCCAAAAACTATCAAAAGAAAAAAGCAGAAATGAAATTTAAGCTTGGTAAGGAAATTTCAACGAACCATAAAATGTATAGACAGATGGAAATTGAGAATAATGAAGGAAGCATTTCATCTTCACTTGATTTCGTTTTTCCTATAGAAACAGAGGACGAAGAAGTAATTGAGTACAAAGACAAAATCATTGCACAAGTAGATGAACATACCCAACGTTACAGTTCAACAAGTCCTGCCGAATTTTTTAGAACAACAGGAAGACCAAAAGAGGAGAAACTGTTTACTTCACCAGAAAACAGGAATAAGTTTGAAGAAATAATGTTAAAAAAAGGAATCCAAATTTTGAATAACGCAAATGTTAATGTTACAAATATTCGGGCATTGGGATTTTCTTTAAAATCTCATAAAAACTTTGGCTTTGGAACTCTTTGTTTTACGTGGCGAAATATTGCCAATAATACCCCTTTAGTCTTTTGGTATGCTGGTGGAGGATTTCAACCACTTTTCGTAAAAAATCAAACGAATGTTTTATAAATTTGTTTAAAATGGAAGTTCAATCAAAATATCAAGAACGAGTATACAAGTATTCGGAAGTCTGCGTTTTTCGTAAGACCAAAGAATTATTTGGCGGACTTTCAAACATGGCTTCGGGCTTTCCAATTAAAATCAACGGAAAACATATCTTAACATCAGAAGCATTATACCAGGCTTGCCGTTTTCCTCACATGCCCGATGTGCAACAAAAGATAATTTGCGAAAAAAGTCCTATGACTGCAAAAATGGTAAGCAAACCATTTAGAAGTAATTCAAGAACTGATTGGGATAATGTTCGTACCGATATTATGTACTGGTGTTTAAAAGTAAAACTTGCGCAAAACTTCATAAGTTTTGGACAGCTACTTGAAACTACATTTGATAAACCAATTGTGGAGAATAGTAGCAAAGATGCATTTTGGGGAGCAATTCAAGACAAAAAAGATGCAAGTGAATTAAAAGGAGTTAATGCATTAGGCAGACTACTAATGAAACTAAGACAAGAATATAATTCTGCTAACAGATTTCATTTACTATTAGTTAAACCACTTAGCCTTCCAAATTTTTTCATCTTTGACGAACAAATTCAAGTAGTTGATGAAAGACAATCATTTATTGACAATCTCTATAAACATTGGAGAATTACTCCTTCAAATCTGTCATCAATTAAACTTAACAAAGATATTCTTCAAAATGGCAAAACATATTTGAACGGCAATTCCGTAAATGCAACCCCTTCAATTATTGCTAAACCCAAAATTAAAATCGAAACCACTAAAGCAACAATGTTACAACGAAAGACAAAAGAAGACAAAGTAAATCAGCCAGAATTAGGCTTATCGTAACTTACAAAAAGGTTCACGGAATATGTGGAGTAGCGTAAACTATAACAAAAAGAAAGGAGTTTGGGCTTAGAGGGCAATCAAGATTCTATAAAAACAAAAACCCGGTTTCATCATCCCATGCGGGAGAGAGGATTTACCAGGTATCGCATTGCAAATATACGCCTTAAAACTACATTTGCAACAACTCTTTTAAAGGCAAATTGATGAACATTAACGACTTAGAAAAGTTACTTTCAGCAAAAAGACTTAGCACTTATTATAACTTGTTCCCCACAGACAAAGAAAAAGCCATTGAGTATTACAGGCTTAACACTCAAATTTCGGAATCACTCTATCCTTTGCTTTCCAATCTGGAAATAGCTTTGAGAAATTCTATACACAACTCATTTGCCATACATTATAAATCGGTAGACTGGTTTTCGCAGTTTAAACAACCCGAATTATTTGACCAGGTTAATGTTGCCAAAAGAAAAATACTTACAGGACACAACCCTATGACAGCCGACAAAGTAGTTGCAGAATTGACCTTTGGTTTTTGGACAGCTCTTTTCAATAAGCAATATGCCAAAGATTTTTGGAAGCCTTTAATGTATGCCTTCCCACTGCTAAACACACCCAACAAACGCAGGGACAAAATTTCATACAAACTCAATCACATTCGCAAATTCAGAAACCGTATTTTTCATTACGAACCTATTTGCAATGACCTTACCGCATTAGCAACAAACCATAATAGTATTTTAGAAATACTGAACTGGATTAATGCAGACATCGTTAGTTGGACAAACCAAATAAACCGATTCGACAACTTATATAAACAAGCAGTTGCATTACGTTTAGCGACCTGACCCAACACACCAAGTCAGGCATCCCGCTTTTGGCGGGACTAGGCACACAAAGCCAACACACAAAAGCTAACATTGCAAAAGAGCCTGCCTTGTGCTGACGCTTCCGGGACACCCCCTACTTCGTTGGACACAGGCTTTAAATTGACACAGCCTGACGGCATACCTACAACATGGGGTTTGCCAAAATACGGGCTAACAATTGTTATCTTTGGCATTTGTAATTCTATTGTACTTTTGTTAGGGCTGGACGTTATAAATTTGGCTTATGAAAAAACATCGGCAATATTGCAATTATCAACTTTGTTTATGGGCGGTCGGAATACTAATTCCCAACCTGCACAAAGCCCTAGCGTTTGCCGCATATTAACTTAAATATTACATACAAACAATAATATTAATTTAACACAAAAAGCAAAAAATGAAGCAAATTATTTCAATTATTACAGTTGCAATTTTAGTTACAATAGGCAGTTGTACGACTCCTATGACAACATTTAAAAGCAATGCTAATGGCTGGAAACCAAATGATTTTGATCCCAATAATGGTGTATTACTCATTGAAAAAATTACTAGGCCGAAGCTTGAACAAAAAAAAATTGAAGAATATATGTTAAAAAACTATCCATATAGATATGAATTTGTAGATGCAGCAGATTTGAAAGGTTCTAATAAAAAGTTTGAGGATAAAAATGTTTATCAATTTGCGCTAGTTTCAACCTATAAAATTATAAATATACATGAAGGCAAGATTGATAAAACCGGATTTAAAAAACCATTAAATGTTGGAATTTTTGATTTTAATTTTATTGACAGATTGAATAATAAAGTGTACCCTAAATCGGGCATTTATTCAAGTTGGGCATCAATGACTTTTAAAAAAATTATTGAAACATGTTTAGAAAAAAAATAAGTGTGAAGCGATTTATAGTATCACACCAACTAGCACTAGTCTCTAACCAGTGCTAAAGCGTTACTCTCAGCCTTGGTTGGTGTGCTCACAAACCACCTGAAAGTTGCACAATAAGAACATATATTCACAAATAAAACCACTAACAATGACTACAAGTTTTAAGGCAAGAATGCAAAGCATAATAAAATGGTTCATAGGCTTGTTTGTACTGCTTTTCGTTTTCAGATTCATTTATGGCTATGTTGGCATACACACAAATCAGAACAATAATGTTGGCTCAAATTTCTTTAGCAGTTTAGAAAACGTAAGAAAAAATTATGCCTCTGAAAAGTTGGCATTTAAAAGTGATAACGTACCGCAGCAAGCAAATTTTGCTTCAAACCAAAAATTTGAGAAGACTGCTTCTATAAAATCAAAAAGCTCAGAGTTTGATAAAGACGATAACCTTATAAAAACAAAGGCTAAAGCATTTAATGCAGTAATTCAATATGAACAAAATTTGGGGCAAAAAGGTAATCGGCAAATTCATTTACTGATTGGTGTGAATCCAAATTTGTTTGATAGTTTTTATACAGAAGTACAAAAAATTGGAGTTCTTAAAACAACAGAAATTACAAAAGTTGACAAAACAAACGAGTATAAGGAGCTTAATGCTAAGAAATCTTCTTTAGAAAATACTTTGAAATCTTTGCTAGAACTTAAAGCAAAAAGTGGTGAGATTTCAGATTACGTAACACTTCACGATAAGATTCTTGAAATAGAAACTAAACTGCAAGAACTTGGTGTAGAACTAGGAAATTTTGATGTTGAGAATGAATATTGCACTGTAAAACTTTCATTGTATGAAGGTGCAGCAGAAAAGAACATTTCAATAATTCAAAGAATAAAGATTTCACTCGAATGGACTATTAAATATTACGCAGTTACTGTTTTAACGGTATTGATGGTATTATTAGCATCATTGGTTTTACTTGTTATTTTAGATAAATTAAAAGTTATCAAAGCCATAAACAACAAAATGAATGAGTAACTCCTAGCCGTGGTTCTTTTCCTCACAAACCACCTGTACGTTCTGCAATAATATGGTACGTGAAACCACGTGGCATGGCTAAGAAGAATTATAGACACCAAAGGCGGTGGCGGTGGTAAGGTTGAGGAAGGGAAGAAATAGTGATTATAACCCTTGCGCCAATACATTTTTATTTGGTGTATTGGCGTGAGGTTTTATTAAACAGCGCAAATACAAGAGTTGCAATACCTAGATACGTTAAGAACTAGACCTAAAATTTCGAAGAACTATGATAATAGTAAATAAAGGTGACAAAAATTTCAACTTGTCTTATGCACAACACATAATCCATTATAAGAATTTGGAAAGCGTTTTAATTAACGGACTTTTATCTCACAATCTAGCCTACAAACAAGGGCTCATTAAGGAAGATATATCTATGAGTGAGGTACAAGTGAGAAGAGAAAAGAAAAAGCTAAAAGTAAACGATAATCTAACAGTTGGTATACATGATTTGGTTTCGTTTTACTTTAATACTAAAAATCCTATGTTGTACAAGAGAAGGAATATGCAACATGAACTAGTGATAATTCTAATAAGTATAGATATTTTGCTAAATAAAATCACCGATAGCAAGTTTGCAATTTTCACAAATGGTAACGCAGGAAGTGATTCTACAGAGTTTTTTACAGGAAAAAACAATCTTACTAATATTGATTTAGAATTGATATTTAGCGGTTCTTGGAACAATGAAGATATGGGAATAAAGAAAGAGAATGTACGTAAAATGTGTTCCGAAATTTTAGTTTATCCTTCTGTGACTGTAAAAGAAATACAAAAAATAGCATGTCCAAATCTAACAGTATACGACTATGTCACAAGTCTAAAAGCGAAGTTAGGTAATAGTGTAGCGCATATCGCAGTAGAAATTCAAACAGGTTTCTTTTTCTAATACTTACGAATATGTAAGAAATATTGCAAAATGTGCCTTTCGAGCCTAAACGACTACTTAACGAGTTGAAAACAGGTTTAAATTTGAGTGGTATTTATGAGCAAAAAGTTAGGCATTATATTTTATAAAATCATACATTACTGGTAATGAATGAGTTTGAACAATATTTTTCCACAACAGAATTACCAACAAGTAAAAATTTGTTTCGTTTAATGTTAGCCTTACACGATATTGGAAAACCGAAAGCCTTTAATGAAGGCAACAAGAACAACCAATATCAATACACAGTTGAGATGATTAACAATGTTCGTAATGCTTTACCCTTTCAGTCAACCGAAATAGATTTGATAATTGCGTTAGTAAGTAATGATGTCTTAGGCTTGTACATGCAAAACGTGATAAGTATTGAAAACGTTAAACAGCAATTATAAAATTTATTCAACAAACTAAACTGCCTGTTTCTGCGTTTTATAAACTGATGACTGTTTATTATCAATGCGATATAGGCAGTTATACTGTAGATGCGAGTGGTTTAGCCTACTTAGAACATATATTTGAATAGCAAAATGGTAGCAAAGTGTTTAACTCAGATAAACAAAGGCTAAATTTTTCGCCTAAGTTTGAAATAAAATTTGTGGAACTTGAAAAAACATTGTCGTTATGAGTGAGATAAAATTTATAAAAGGAAATATTTTTACATCAAAGCATCAAACCCTTGTAAATACGGTTAATTGCGTAGGTATTATGGGAGCAGGTATTGCTTTGGAGTTTAAATATCGTTATCCTGAGATGTTTGAGAAGTATGCTAAATATTGTGAAGATAAACTCATACAGATAGGTAAATTGTGGGTTTATGAAGTTCCAAACCTTAATCAGAAAGTTTTAAATTTCCCAACCAAACAACATTGGAAATACCCAAGCAAGTATGAATATTTGAAAAAAGGGCTAAGTAAGTTTGTAGAAACTTATAAGGATAAAGGTATTACTTCTATTGCTTTCCCTATGCTAGGTGCTTTGAATGGTGGTTTAGATCCTGATAGAGTAATAGACCTAATGCAACAATATTTAAGTTCTTGCGATATTCCTATTGAAGTCTATGAATATGACGGACAAGCCTATGATGATTTGATAGACAAGTTTCGTAACGCCTTTATTTACGATAGTTTGAAAGAACTTGAAAAAGCAACAGGTTTGAAACCTAATGTTATAAAAAAGGTAAAATCAGTGTTAGAAAATCAAGATTTAAACAGTTTAATTCAACTCGATAAGGTGAAAGGCATTGGTGAAGAAACAGTTAAGGCTTGTTATCAATTTGCTATTAAACTAAAAACTAAATCCAAAGCACAACAGGCTATCCCTCAAGATATTTTTAGTATTTCAGAACCACAAAAACAGGAAATAATACCGAAATCTAAGTCTATTAAAGTAAATGGCAAAAAAACAGAGTTTGACTTGTCTGAAAAAGTAATATTGACAGGTTTAGACGTTCAAATCATTCAAAAAATTGAGACTAAGGAAGAAGAAGTAAGCATAAAAGCAATTAAAGTATATTGTCAAGCATTGAAACTCAACTTTACAGAGTTTATAGCAAAAAATTACACAACTGTATGATAACTTTTTAGTGGTTCAAGATACGCTGCGCTAACATCTCGAACGCTACATAAACAGGATTTCAAATCCTACAAATCACACCAATTCAAGTACAGACAATGCTACGCTACCATAAAGCCGCATAGCGAACAGAACGTACAAGTGTGCTACGCAACAGACGCTAAATAGTAGTACTAATGCTGGTAACACAAGTATTTTAAAACGAGAAATGAAAGCTGCCGAAAACGCCAAAACGGTCTACTGTTTCTTTTGTTGGTGATGGCGATAAAACCCGCCACACAAAATCTACTCTAAAAAATTGCAGAATATTATCGATGCCTGTACCAAGCTCTAGGTACATTTTATTATCTAGGTTTTTAAATGGAAAACTGCCCACAAAATTGAGTTGTTGGTTGGCTTGCGATAGATTGCCAATAACGCCACGAGCCGTCCACAATTGGCGCCATTTTAACTTGCGTGTAAGTGGTGTAAACCTAAACAAACCTGTACCCACGTTGTGTTCTAGGTTAAAGCCTGCATAGGTATCGGTTATGTATTCAAAGCGGTTCATAAGGTTAAAGGCTTGCTTGTTAAAGTAGTGTGCCTCGTTGCCTGGTAAAATATCTAAAAAGCTGTAAGCGGCTGTACCAAAGGTTTTGCCAGCAAATAGGTTGTAATAAATTTTGCCGTAAGGCGCTACTTTTAAAAAATCTCGCACTGTTAGGGTTAGCTTGTCGTATTGATTTTCACTACCAAGCACACCATTAAAAGCATGGGTGTAGGCAAAGTCAACAATGGGAAAATCGCTACCCAAACTAATGCGGTTAAAATTGGTTTCAAGTGTACGTTCGGCATAGGCGTAACGCAAGTGTACACTGGTTTCAAAGGTATTGAAAGCATTAGTTTGGGTGAAAAATTTATCGTCAGGTAAATTGGCCAAAGGCTCTAATTGTTTTTGTGTAACAGACAAGCCAAAGCCAAAGCCTTTATTGGTTTCTTGGTAGTATTCTATCTTTTTTTCTTCGGCACGTTGAAACTTTTGTACAATGCCATTGCGCCTTAAAGCGGCAGCAAATAAGTTATCGTTGGCTAGTTGGTCGTAGCGTGTTTGTCCATTATCCATATCGTTGCGATACGATACATTGATGTAGCCCCAAGGCTGGCTTTTAAATTGGTATTTTATTTCGGCTTTGCCTTTAAATTTCTCGTCTCTAAAACCATAAGCTAAGTAACCGTGCAAGTTCCAATGTTTGCTAAAAGACTTGTTAGTAGACAAATCGAACCGTACACGTTGCCCCTCGTATTGGTTGCCACTAAACCAATAAAACCAAGGTCCAATGCGCATGTTACCAAAATCTTTAGTGCCTTTGGCCACAAATTCTAGTGTGTTTCTATAGCCAATATAAGTGGGGTTATTGGTAAGTGTATCTAGCAATTTATATACGCTTTGCTCAGATTTAGTTAAGGCTTCATGGCGGTTATTTGCCCAAAAACTATCGGAAGATTGTTTGTAATTCTGTGCTAATTCAATCTTCTCAATCACTTTCATTTTATTAAGTTCTGTAACCACAGATGCGTTATTTACCAATACATTTTTGTAGGTAGTGGTTTTACGGCCTTTTAAGCCCAATTTATTTTTTCCAATAGGCGCAATATCGGCCACAAATTTATCCTTGTATAAAAACCAAGCAGTGTCGTTAATCAGTTTAAATTCTTGTATTAAAGACATGCCTGTAACAAAGTTTAAGCTTGCATCTTCTTGGGGGCGCAGGGTTACTTTTTGTATAGAGTAAGTGGCATCGTGTATCCAACAATCGCCTTCAAAAGTGTCTTCGCCTTTATGCTTTGGTGTAAAGCGTAAATGTATTAAACGCTTACTGCTTAGGTATTGTGTATCTAGTAATTTGAAATTGTAATAGTTATCGCCATTATCGTTAAAGGGGCTAATAAACTGCCTATTAAAAATGGGTATGGTATTGCTGTACACGTTTACATTTTGGTACATACCGCCCAATTCTTTCACAAGGCTTTCGTTTTCTATACCATTGGTGCGTGTGGCTTTTATTAATTCACGAGCTTTATGTGGATTTTTTTGGTAGTAATAATCAGACAGGGTTTCGGTAATGTACGCAGGTAAAAAAGGTTTGTCTTCTGTGGTAGAATCTACAAAGTTGAGAATAAAATTAAGGGGTTTTAATAGCTTGTTTTTCTCGAAGCTTTCTTTCTTAAAGTTTTGAATATCTACTTCTAGCTTGTTGTAAATTTCGTAGCCATAGTTGTTGTAAACGGTTCTATCATGGTAAGTCTTACGCTTAATAATTTGGCGCCAAAACCACAAAGCACGGTTGTATTTAGATTTTACAACAGCCTCTGTGGCAGCGTGTACCACTTCGAGCTTTACTTCAAAAAATGTATTGGCTTTTAGGGCACTGTAAGGAATGGCTACTACATTGTAACCAACACCACTTATGCGTAAGGTATCGTTTGGTACAATTTGGTCTATATTAATTATAAACTTACCAGCCGAATCGGTAAGTGAGCCTTTGCCAGATAATTTAAAAACTGCCGAAGCAAAAGGAATAGGTTCATCGCTTTGCTTATCTTTTACCACACCAGTAAACACCAAATTTTGCGCATACAAATTTGTTGTGAAAAAAAGGAGAACCAAAGCCCATATATGCCTGAAAAAAAACCACTTTTTCATATCTTATCAAAAGTAACGATTCCTTTGTAAGAAAGTTACACAACAATTAGTTTTAAGTTTTTAAAAAATATTTTGTGTGTAATGAATTTTGCATTTACTTTGTTTTTCAAAGTACTTTTATGAGTGACAATATCAGCCATTTAGATTCGCTAAAAGATATTAAAAATATCATGGAAAAAAGCAGTCGCTTTATCACCTTGAGTGGCAAAAGCGGTATTGCTGCAGGCATTATTGGTTTAGCAAGTGCCTTTATAGCACAAACAATAATTAGCAAATACTATAACAACTACAATCAAAGAGGCTTTTGGGCAGTTACAGATTTTAAAGACCTTGAGCTGAAATTATTTTTACTGGGCTTGCTAACATTGGGTTTGGCATTTGCCGCAGGCTTATATTTTACCTGGCAAAAAGCAAAGCAAGATGGTATTGCCATGTGGAACGCTAGCAGTAAACGATTGGTAGTAAACCTTTGCTTGCCTTTATTAACAGGCGGCATTTTTATAGTAGGTATGTTGGCAAATAATGAATGGCTGTTTATTGGGCCAGCTTGCTTAATATTTTATGGCTTGTCGCTTATAAACGGTAGTAAATACACTTATGATGACATTCGCTATTTGGGGCTTTTAGAGATATTACTTGGCAGCATTAATCTTTTTTACATAGGCTATGGCTTATACTTTTGGGCAATAGGTTTTGGTGTGTTGCACATTGTGTATGGCGCAATTATGTGGAACAAATACGATAGACATTCAGATGCGCCACCAACTAATTAAGCAACAATGAACCCAATAGAACATTTGAATAAAGTTTTTGATAGCAGAATAAGGCTAGGCATTATGAGTGCCTTGATGGTAAATGCTGAGGTAAATTTTAACGACTTGAAAGAACTGATACATGCTACCGATGGCAACTTGGCTAGCCACTTAAAAGGCTTAGAAGACAATGGTTACATAAAAGTACAGAAGGGTTTTATTGGCCGCAAAACCAATACGCTGTATTCTGTAACCAAAGCTGGTGATAAAGCTTTTAAAGACCATTTAGCAGCACTTGAAAAAATGATAAAAGCCACAAAATAATTTTTTTTGTATTAATACTTTGAAATTCAAAGCACTTTTAAATATGAAAAGTCAATACACTTCAACAAGCATATCGGCACGAATTTGGTTTTTCACAAACCTAATATTTGGTTTTGCCATTACCTCAATATCTCTTTTTCTGTATAAAGAAGGGTGGTGGTTTGTAGCCTTTTTTTCGGTAATAGTTTCAAGTATTTTAAGTAGCCCAGTTTTATTATTACAGTCAATAACACTTTCACTTTTAAAGCATTTAAAAAGTAACTACAGGTTGGCAAGTCTCATTATTTATTGCCTAATACTAGTAATGCCATATAGCTTAGTGGGCGGCTCTTTAGGTTTATTTGGCAACTTAATTATGCAAGATAAAAGTAGCCTTGTTATAGACTTTATTGGCTGCACCAGCATCTTATTTAGCTGCACATTAGTTGCCATCATCATCAACATTAAAGTCATCAAAAGTTATTTAGGCTTAACAATCAATTACTCATCAATAAATCAATTAATCACCCAAACACACATTACCATGGAAACAACATTTGAACCACAAACATTAAGCAACCAATTTGCAACACAAGCAACAAAAGCATCTAACAATATACTTTGGAAAGCTGCCATTACAGGCTTTTTAATTTTAGTGATGCTAATACCAACTTTTTTTGTAGCAAGCCTTGTAACCGAAAGAGAAGATAGGCAAAAGGCAGTAGTAAAAGAGGTTACCACAAAATGGTCAACACAGCAAACCATTACTAGCCCCTACATTTATTTGCCATACACACAAATAAAAAAAGCAGGCTCGGGCAAAGACACAGTGTATAGTAAATACCTGTTGTTGCTGCCCGAAAATTTATCAGTAAATAGCACGATTATACCAGAGCAAAGACCACGTTCTATTTACAAAGTATTGCTGTACAAAAGCAGTACTACCGCCAATGGTACGTTTAACATTAGCCTACCAAAAGACATTGACATTAATACCATACAATTTAATGACGCAAAAATTTGTGTTGGAGTTACCGATTTTAAAGGCATAGAAGAGCGTGTAACTATCAACTTTAATGGCAGTAATATTGAGCTTACACCAGGCTTACCTGTAAACGATATTGACAGTGTAGGTTTATCTGCACCGGTTACAATTACAAGTGCTTCAGTTGCTAGTGATTTAAAATTTTTGGTGACCTTAAAAATAAAAGGTAGCGAACGCCTATACTTTACGCCGCTTGCTGGTAATAGCAATTTTACCATACAAAGTAAATGGAGCAACCCATCTTTTGATGGCAATGTATTACCCACCGAAAGAACAGTGAGTGATAATGGCTTTACAGCAAAATGGAGTTTTAACAAAGCTAGCTTACCATTTACCACCGTGTTACAAAAGGCAGCGTTTGACAAGGCAAATCTTGCCTTTGGTGTAGCAATGGTGCAACCTGCAGATCAATACGCTAAAACATCAAGAAGCGTTAAGTATGCCATACTTATCATTGGTTTAACCTTTGCGCTATTCTTTATAATTGAACTGATGCAGAAGAAAGCATTGCACCCTGTTCAATATATTTTGGTAGGTTTAGCACTTAGCATTTTCTACACACTTTTATTATCAATCAGCGAAATTA
Organism: Flavobacterium sp.; assembly: GCA_030053925.1. Lineage (GTDB taxonomy): Bacteria > Bacteroidota > Bacteroidia > Chitinophagales > Chitinophagaceae > Parasediminibacterium. The sequence goes on along the minus strand of JASGCX010000002.1, from coordinate 54,006 downwards.
TTTTGTTTGACTACGCCTACTTAATTGCAGCAACAGCAACGGTTGTATTAATTATGCTGTATGCAAAAGGGCATTTTAATAATTGGGCTACAGCCAGCATTTTTGGCGGTATTCTTAGCACTTTGTATGGCTTCATTTTCGTGTTGATTCGTTTAGAAGACACGGCATTGCTAGTAGGTAGCATTGGCTTGTTTGTTGTGTTAGCTTTAGTGATGTATGCAAGTAGAAAAATCAATTGGTATCATCCTTCATTGCACAAAAACTAAGTACCTATGAAAACATCAAAGCAGTGGTTTGATTATTTTAAAAATAATCTTACGATAGAACGTATCAATTGGCAGCAACAGCCTACAATTACTAACAAAGAAGTTGCGCCAATCTTAAAATCGTTACAGGCTTGGCAACTTGGCGAAACATCTGATGGTAGTAATTTATTAAGGGCTGGAACAATTTATGCCAATAAAATTGGCGACCCATTTTATATAAAATCGCTTGAGCTATTTATAAAAGAAGAGCAAAAGCATGGCGAGAATTTAGGTAAGTATTTAGATAGCATTGGTAAGCCAAGAATTAAAAGAGACGTTGGCGATTCAATGTTTAGAAAAGCACGTCATTTTAATACAAGTATGGAATCTTGGACGCTTGCAGTAATTACGGTTGAAAGCGCAGCACAGATATTTTATCAGTCGCTAAAAGATGCTACAAACTGTTGTTTATTGAAAGAAATCTGTACAGACATTTTAATAGATGAAGCACCGCATATTCAGTTTCAAAATGAAAGGCTACTAAGAATCTATAAGTCAAAGTCGGCTTTAAGGATGTGGTACTCGTATCAATTGTACCATCTGTTTTTCAAGTTTACTGCTTTAATAATTTGGCTATTTCATAGAAGGTTATTTAAAGCAGGCAACAATAACTTTCGTAGATATTGGCTAAAAATGAACTTGAAATTTAAAAAAACTATTGGCAAACTTAAATACGAAACCAATGACATTCAGGTATTTCAAATATGCTAAACAAAGGTTTCTAATCATTTTATACCGGATAGAACTTGCCATTGTTATTGCTCAAAAGCATTTACAAACAATTGTTTCAACCAAAATTTAGTATTATGATGAACAATGTTAAAACCAAGTTGATGTATTGGCTAGTTGATAAAATAGCACCAGTTGTAAGTCTATTTTATCACCCACCTACTTGGAACCACACAATAGATAACTTGTTGCAATTACCAGATGATACTTTAGGTAAACAAACAGCTTTATTGCTTAAGAAAAAACAGCTAACATTTGTACCAAAGTACGAGTCACACGATTTTAAGCATGTGCTTTTAGATTATGAAATGGATGGCTTAGGTGAAACAAGGATGGTATTTTTTGCCTTTGGTAATGGTAATAGAAGCTTCATAACTTGCATCAGTATGATACTTGGTATTCACCTTTATCCAACGCAATTAAAATTGTTTTACAAAGATTATTTAAGAGGTAAGCATAGTGCCAATATCAGCAAATGGGATTTTGCAAGCCTTGCAAATAAACCTTGTTCTTTACTGAAACAAAAGCTTTATCAACCATGAAACCTCCACAACAAAGCTTGCTCAAATCTTTTGCAAATGCTTTTGCAGGTATGGCTTATTTTTTTGCCAATGATAGAAATGGTAAAATTGATTTAGCGATAACTGTAACAGTAATGGTAGCAAGTATAGCCTTGCAAATTTCTACAATAGAATGGATGATGGTATTACTATGCATTGCTTTAGTAATAGGCTTAGAAATGCTAAATAGCGCATTGGAAAAACTATGCGATTTAGTTGTGCCAAACTATCATCCAATCATTAAGGTGATTAAAGATGTAAGTGCTGCGGCTGTAGTACTTGCAGCCATTATTAGTGTTGTTATTGGCATCATTATTTTTTTACCAAAAATTATGTTAGTACTATGAAACAATCATTATCTGGCATTAGTAAAATGCTAATTCTTTCTATCTTATTTACACTTGTATTAGTAGTTGCTAGAATTGTTTATACCAGTAATTTTTCGTACATTTTTTACGGCTGGAATTTGCTTTTAGCAACTGTTCCATTGCTTTGTAGCAGTCGCCTTCAAAAGCATACAAGTATTGGCTTTACAACCATTTTATTACTTGCTTTATGGCTATTGTTTTTACCAAATGCACCTTATGTAATTACCGATATTTTTCACTACAAACTAAGAGAACCAATACCCATGTGGTACGATTTATTAATTGTAACCACAGGTGCTTGGAACGGCCTTTTATTGGGTATTGTATCGCTGATGCAAGTAGATAAATTTTTACAAAATTTTTGGGGTAAAGTATGGGTGCAAGGTTTTGTATTTAGCAGTTTAATGCTTTGCGGTTATGGAGTGTACATTGGTAGATATTCACGTTACAACAGTTGGGATATTGTAACCAAACCTCAGTATATTTTACTCGATTCTTTGCATCAAATAAGGCATCCATTTCAAAACTATCATGTGTGGGCTTTTACTGGTTTATTTGGTATAATGCTTACCATCGTTTACCTCACGTTACAGCAATTAAAAGCTAGCAATAACAGCAAGTTGGTTTAGGGTTGGTTACAAAAAAAGCGATAGAATTCTTCCTATCGCTTCATTTATTTTTTAGGTAATTTACTAAACGTCTTTGCGTTTTTTACTTGGCAAATTCACCCAATTATAACCATCTCTTGCTATTAATGCTTCTGCATCTTCGGGACCCCAAGAATCTGGTCCATAGTTAGGAAAATCGACTGCCGGACGTGATTCCCAAGTTTCTAAAATTGGGGTAATTATTTCCCAAGCTTGTTCTACTTGATCGTTACGCATAAACAATGCAGGGTTGCCTTCCATTACATCTAGCAACAGGGTTTCGTAGGCTTCTGGTTCGTGGTCATTATCGTAAGCATCGTTGTAGCTAAAAATCATATCAACAGGATTTAACTCCATTGCTTGACCAGGCTTTTTTGCTTGAAAACGCAAACGAATATCCATCTCGGGTTGAATACTAATGGTTAAGCGATTGTTGCGCCATGTTTCAGTAGATTCTGGTGGAAAAGCATAGCTAGGTGCATCTTTAAACTGAATAGTGATAACCGTACTTTTTTGATGCAAATACTTGCCTGTACGCACGTAAAACGGTACATTTTGCCAGCGCCAATTATCTATGTAAAACTTAGCAGCAGCAAAGGTTTCGGTATTAGATTTTGGGTGTACATTTTTCTCTTGTCTATATCCTACAACTTCTTTACCCTTCATCCAGCCTTCGCTGTACTGGCCACGCACTGCAACAGCATGTACTTCTTCTGGTGTAATGCGCCTAATAGCGTTTAGTACATCTACTTTTTTGTTACGAATTTCATTGGCTTCAAAGCTTACAGGTACTTCCATTGCCACCATGCATAGCAACTGCAATACGTGATTTTGCAACATATCTCTCATTGCACCAGATTGATCGTAATAACCACCGCGGCCCTCTACACCAACGGTTTCAGCCATTGTAATTTGTACATGCTCAATGTAGTTTCTATTCCAAATTGGCTCAAATAAAACATTTGCAAAGCGCAATGCCAGTATGTTTTGTACGGTTTCTTTACCTAGGTAATGGTCTATGCGATAAATCTGTTCTTCGGCAAACATACTAGTTAGCAATGCGTTCAATTCTTTTGCGCTGGCTAAGTTGTGGCCAAATGGTTTTTCAACCACAATTCGCACCGATGCTGTTTCGCTACACAAGTTTAACTTGTGCAAGTTGGTAGCAATGCCAGGTACCAATTGCGGTGCAACGCTCATGTAAAATATCACACTTGGATGTTTGCCCCATTCTTTCTCTTTTGCTTCTACTATTTGCGTTATTTTTTGGTAACTAGCTTCATCTTCACCATCCATTTGCAAGTATTGCAAGTTGGCAGAAAATGTATCCCAATTGCTAGCTACATCATTTCTTCTTGAAAAATTTTTAATCCCTTCTTGTAAATGTGTTCTGTATTTTTCATCTGAGTATTCGCTACGGCCAATACCAACAACAGTGAACCTTTCGGGCATGTATTGATCGATGAATAAGTTGTATAAAGCCGGTGTTAGTTTACGTAAATTTAAGTCGCCACTACCGCCAAAAATAAATATGACAGATGCCGATGGTTTTTTAATTAATGCAGACATAATTGTTTGTTTTGTGTGATGTTATTCTGAGGTACGAAGCATGTGTTGGTTGATGTTAGATAGTTAGTGCCTCAGCATGACAACTAAAATTATTGTGCTGTTGATGAGAACCATTGGGTATGGAAAACACCGTCTACATCAATACGTTTGTAAGTATGTGCGCCAAAGAAATCTCTTTGAGATTGTGTTAAGTTCAATGGCAATTTTTGGGTAGTAAATGCATCAAAATAAGCCAGTGCATTACCCAAAGCCATAGCAGGTATAGCAGCCTTTGTAGCAGACAAAACTGTACTTCTTAAACCTGTTACTTTTGCTTTTACCAATGCTACAATTTCTGGTGCTAAAAGAATGTTGCTAATGCCAGGATTATTGTTACATACATTGTAGAAAACACCTAACATAGAAGAGCGAATGATACAACCAGCACGCCATACTTTCACGGCATCTTGCAATGGAATTTCCATATCTAATTGTACCGATGCTTTTTGCAACATAGCCAAGCCTTGTGCATAGCAAATGATGATAGAGCTGTATAAAGCATCGTGTACTTGTTGCACCAACACTTCTTTATCTGTAGGTATATTGTGGTCTAAATCTTCGTATAATTTTGAAGCTGCAACACGTTCAGTTTTTAAGCTAGAAATGTTACGCATACTTACAGCAGCATCAATTACAGGTATTGCTACACCCATATCCATAGCACTTTGCGATGTCCATTTACCAGTACCTTTACTACCAGCCACGTCTAGTATTTTATCTACTAAATCGCCTTCGCCTATATCATCTTTTTGCAAGAAAACATCGGCTGTAATTTCCATTAAAAAAGACTGTAAATCGCCTTGATTCCATTTTGCAAAAATCTCGTTCAATTCGGCATTGGTAAACTGTTTGCCACGTTTTAAAATATCGTACACCTCGGCTAAAATTTGCATGATAGCATATTCAATACCATTGTGTACCATTTTTACGTAGTGGCCAGCAGCACCTTTACCCATATAATCTACACATGGTTCGCCATCTGCTTTTGCAGCAATGGCTTTTAATACTGGTGCTACATTTTCATAAGCGCTTCTATCGCCACCAGGCATAATGCTAGGGCCACGTCTTGCACCTTCTTCGCCACCAGAAACACCCATACCCATAAAATGAAAGCCAAACTCAGCTTGCTCTTTCATTCTACGAATGGTATCTGTATAGTGCGAGTTGCCGGCATCAATAATTACATCCTCTTTTTGTAACAATGGTTTTAGTAAGCCCAATACTTCATCTACTGGTGCGCCTGCAGGTACAAGCAATACTATTTTGCGTGGCACTGCTAAAAGGTTTATCATTTCCTGTAAAGAAGTAACACCTTTAACTTTAGTGCCTGGTGTAGCACCTTCTTCTAATGCTTTAAGTTTTTCGGGGCTTTTATTAAAACCTACAACAGCAAAGCCATTGTCGGCCATATTGTATAATAAATTGCGGCCCATCACGCCAAGGCCAATCATTGCGAAATCAAATTTTTGAGACATAATTCTGAATTTTTTTGAACGTTGAGGCTGCAAATTAGGTATTGTAACGGTAAGTTGTTGGTATGCTTTACAAGTAGCCCATCAACCGTTGACCGCCTACCATCACCCATGAACCATCACCCATGAACCATCACCCATAAACCATGAACTATGAACCATGAACTATAAACCATCACCCATGAACCATCACCCATGAACCATCACCCATGAACCATAAACTACAAACTATAAACTACAAACCGTATTTATCTGCTAGGTATATTAACCCCGCAATATTTACCGCACCTAATAGTAACTCACGTTTGTTTACATTTTCAAACACATCGGTACGTGCATGGTGCAAATCGAAATAACGTTGGTTATCGGGCACAAAACCAGCCAATGTAGTTTTAAAAGTTTTGTTTAAGGGGCCAATATCGGCACCGCCACCACCTGTACCAATGGTTTCGGTACCATAAGGTTTTAATAAAGGTAGCCAGCTATTTATTTTTTGCCATTGGGCATCGGTACCAGTAATACTAAAGCCTCTTGGTGTAAAGCCGCCTTCATCGCTTTCTATGGCAAATATGTGTTCTTCTTTATTGGCTTTAGCTGCTTCGGCATATTTGTTACCACCACGTAAGCCATTTTCTTCATTGGCAAATAGTACAAAACGCAAGGTGTGTTTTGGCTTGTAACCTACGGCCACTAAGGCACGCATTACTTCTATGGTTTGCACCACGCCTGTACCATCGTCATGTGCGCCTTCGTTTACATCCCAACTATCTAAGTGGCCACCAAATGTGATGTACCGATTAGGAAATTCAGTGCCTTTTATTTCGCCAATTACATTATGCCCAATGGTGTCTGGCAAAAAATGCCCATTGGTAGTGATAGCTACTTTTACTTTAGATGCAGTGGCTAGATTGTACAAATAGTCAGCGTCTTGTGTACCTAATGCAGCGCAAGGTATTTTAGGTAAAGTGGTATCGTAAGCCGTAGAACCTGTGTGAGGGTTATTGTCTGTAGCTTCTGTTAGAGAACGGGTTAATACCGCAACAGCACCATATTTAGCCGCTTTGCTAGGGCCACCACGTCTGTAAGCACCTGCTTCGCCATAAGACCTGCTAGGTACTATATAGGTTGGGTTAAATGGATAGTTGAACAATACAATCTTGCCCTTAATCTCGTCTTTACGTTTTTCTAGTTCGTCAAAATTGTTGAGTGCAATTACTTGTGCAGTTAAGCCTTTTAAGCCTGTACCAATAGAATTGCCAAGTGCCAAAGCATCTAGTGCTTTACTTACGGCTTTGTTATTTACTGAAGTGATAACCACTTTGTCTTTACCACCACGCACCCAATGAGGCATCATACATTCTTGCAAAAACACATTGTCGCCATTGGTAGTTTCCATGGTTTTTTTGCCCCACTGTACGGCTTTGGCAAACTGTGGCGAGCCAGCTAAACGACCGCCAATGCCTTTGGTTAATTCTCGTAACCAATTGTAGGCTTTACCATTGCGCATTATTTCGTCGCTAAGTTTTTTAATAAAAACCGAGTCTTGATTGTTTTGTGCTGCCGCCAAAAAAGGCATGGCTAGTAGCAATAAAAAGTATTTTCTCATGTAGTAAATAATAGTGTATCTCACTGATACCGTTAGTATGATAGGCACTAAGGTAATGGTTTGGTGGGTTATTAAATATTTATAAAATGATGCTTGGGCGAACTGCATTGATAAATAGTTGTTATTTGCAGGGGGATGGGGTGATAGTTCATAGTTCATAGTTCATAGTTTATAGTTCATGGGGCATGGTTCATGGGTGATGGGGCATGGTTCATAGGTCATGGGTGATGGTTCATAGTTCATAGTTCATAGTTTATAGTTCATGGGGCATGGGTGATGGGGCATGGGGCATAGTTCATGGGGCATAGTTCTTGGTTCATGGGGCATGGGTGATAGTTCATGGGGCATGGGTGATAGTTCATGGGGCATGGGTGATAGTTCATGGGGCAT
>JASGCX010000002.1:46070-46221 GCA_030053925.1 Flavobacterium sp. | reverse complement strand
GGGGCATAGTTCATGGTTCATGGTTGGCCTATCAGTTATCATCTATCATCCATTATCTATCAACTATTATCCATCAACTATCACCCATCAACTATGAACTATCACCCATCAACTATGAACTATCACCCATCAACTATGAACTATCACCCAT
>JASGCX010000002.1:0-45970 GCA_030053925.1 Flavobacterium sp. | reverse complement strand
CAACTATGTTTATATGCGTATAGGAATTGTTTGCTACCCAACGTTTGGCGGTAGTGGAGTATTGGCTACAGAATTAGGAAAAGCATTGGCAGATAAAGGGCATCAAGTACATTTTATTACCTATCAGCAGCCTGTAAGATTGAACGTGTATAACACCAATATTTTTTACCACGAGGTACGTGTACCTACCTATCCTTTGTTCGATTATCCGCCTTATGAAATTGCGCTTGCAAGTACCATGGTAGATGTAATTATGAACTACGATTTGGATTTACTGCACGTGCATTATGCCATACCACACGCATCGGCAGCGTATATGGCTAAACAAATTATCAAGCAAAAAATTGATAGAAATATACCTGTAATTACCACTTTGCATGGTACAGATATTACCCTAGTTGGTAGAGATAAAACCTACGAACCTGTGGTTACTTTTTCGCTAAATGAAAGCGATGCAATTACTGCCGTATCGCAGAATTTAAAAGACGAAACCTACAAAAACTTCCCAATTACCAAAGACATAGAAGTGATTTACAACTTTGTAGATGTGAGCCGTTTTGACAAAAAACCATTTGATGCATTTAAAAAAGTAATAGCCCCAAATGGCGAAAAAATATTACTACACGCAAGTAATTTTAGAAAAGTAAAACGCATAGATGATGTGATAAAAGTGTTTGCTGCTGTGCGTGCACAAATGCCTGCAAAACTTCTAATGGTTGGTGATGGTCCCGAGCGTCACTCTGCCGAAGAACTATGCCGTGAACTAGGCGTGGCAGAAGATGTACGCTTTGTGGGCAAGCAAGAGCAAATGGAAGAAATAATGGCGGTAAGCGATTTGTTTTTACTACCAAGTGATTACGAGAGTTTTGGTTTATCGGCACTAGAAGCTATGGCTGCAAGAGCCGTGGTGATAAGCACCAACGCTGGTGGCTTGCCAGAAATTAATATTCACGGCGTTACTGGCTTTATGACCAATGTTGGCGATGTAGATGCAATGAGCAATTTTGCTGTACACATTCTGCAAAACGATGTACAATTACAAGCCATGAAAGAAGCTGCTTACAAACATGCTTGTTCATTTGACATAGGCAATATAGTACCAGTGTACGAAGCATTATACAAGCGCTATTGCAGAACTGGTTTGTGCTAATTACTTAACGTTTAGTGTAAAATTTATTCACAATTATTTGTTGTATTACCACTGCAAAGCAAACAGATATTACCGCTACCAACATACCCCCAGCCACATCTTTAGGAAAGTGCTGTGCTAGATAAACCCTTGAATAGCCAACCGCTAAAGCATAGGCAAAGCCTACTGGTACAATCCATTTTTTATGGATGAATAAACAACACAATAAAAAAATGGTAAAAGCAGTAGTTGTATGGCCCGATGGAAAACTATTAACCGTATGCAATACCATACCTTTTACAGAGTGATACAAGCTAGCATTTGCAATGGCTTTTGATGGCCTTGCTTGTTCTGCTAACCCATTTTTTAAACCTTGCACAAGAAGTGTAGAAAAGAGACAAGCCAATAATGCAAGTGGAAAATATTGCCTTCTAAATATTAGTATAATAACACCAAGAATTATCCATGGCACTTCTTCTCCAAGATGTGTAATAAATGCAAATGCAGCATCTGCGGTTGTACCAAAATTATTATTGACTAATAAGAAAAAAGGAAGGTTGCCAAGTGCGCTGTTTATTGCCAATAATACCATAGCACTTACTATGCTTATAACACTTGCAACCACAAAATTTTGATAACTGAGTTTGTATTTTATCATACTAAATAGACTGTAATATTTCTATTGCCGCAGCAGGTATAGCTGCTTTTTTTTTGTTGGTATAATCAAAGCACATCATGCCTGTTTTTGCTTTGCCAGCAACGGCAGTAATGCCATCTTTTTCTACTTCTAGCAAGTAAAATAAATCGAAGCCAATTCTATCAAAATTGGTAGCTGCAACCGATATTTTTACAGTATCGCCATAAGCCATTTCTTTTTTAAATTCAATACCCGCATCGGCCATAATTAAGCCTACACCCATAACATCCATTTCGCTAAAACCCTTGCTAGTCAAGAAACGTAGCCTTGCTTCATGCACTAACGACAAGAAAGAATCGTTACCAACATGGCCACCGTAATTTACATCGGTAATACGAATTAAAATATTGGTAGAAAAAGAAAAACTATCTGGTAAATTTATTTTTATGCGCTCCATATATAACCGCTAATTAGTGGTGATTTTAATAATTGACTAAGAATTTTGCGCTCGCAGATAACGCAGATTTTGTTAAAAAAATTGATGCTTGTTTAGCCAACTTTCAAGTACTTTAAAAAACCAAAAATAAAAATACTTAAACTGCTTTATTAGCAACATCTGTAAGGGTATTTTCTTTCAAAAAATTTATCAGTTTATCTGTTGCTTTTTTGCGGTGGCTAAAAAAATTCTTCTCTTCAATGGTCATTTGGGCAAAGGTTTTATTGCTACCGTTAGGTACAAAAACAGGGTCGTAGCCAAAGCCTTTTAAACCTTTTTGCTGCGCAATAATGTTGCCTTCGCAAATACCTTCAAACAAATATTCTTGGTTGTTCAGTATCAAAGAAATGACTGTTCTAAACCGTGCTTTACAATTTGCAATACCTTCAAGTTTCGCTAATAGCTTATCAATATTTGCTTTAAAATTTTTGCCTTCACCTGCATATCTAGCACTTTTTATACCTGGTTCACCATTTAAAGCAGCAACCTCTAAGCCTGTATCTTCACTAAACACATTGTTGCCCGTTAAGCGATAAATAGTGGTAGATTTTTCAGTTGCATTTGCTTCTAGTGTATCGTGTGGTTCGGGTATATCTATATCAATGCCCGCATCCTTCAAGGTTACCACATTAAACTGCTTGCCTATCACCACTTTTATTTCATCTACCTTATGTTGGTTGTTGGTAGCGAATATTAATTGTAACGGCTGATTAATAATGATTAAATGATTTTCCATGTTTCTATTTAACTAATTTAGGATTACAAATGATTAAAACTTCGCTAAGATAAAATCATAGCAAATCATTGAATCATTCATCTGCGGCTACATGTTAAACATCTTTTTTAAACTCAACCACAGCTTGCTTTTTTCCATTTTCACGGCATCGGTATTGCCTAGCATTAAAGCCAATGAAGGCGCTAGTAAAAATTGCGTACTACCAAATTGCTGCAACTGGTAAAATGGCACTGTAAAAGGCAATTGAATATTTTGTGCAGGCACATTAAACAGTATAAAATGTTGCGGTGCTAATTGCTGCTGAAAGTCGCCAAATAACATTGAATTATTAGCATGGTTAACAATTGCCACATCACCTAAATTTAGTTTGCAAGCCCCTAAAATATTGCTTAAAAACTGTAACCATTCATCTCTTAAATATACCGCTTCTATATCATTTACCAATATCACAATATGCTTTTTATTATCGCCAAGAAACCATTTTTGTGGTAATGGCAAGGGTGCATTTTTAATGGTTGGTGCAATAATTGGTTTGGTAGGCAATGGCTCAAGTGCTTGTGTTGCTTGTGTTTTGGGCAATTCAACTACATCATTTACAATTACCAAATTATCTCTAAAAAAGTCTACCAACATAAAGTCGGGTAATTGAATATTTCCAAACTGATTGTCCATCAACAAATATTAACGATTGTTAGTTTTTTATTTTTCTGTTTATTTGCATCAAATATATAACGTTATGACGGCAGCATTGGACTTAGTAATTACAAAAGCTGAAAGCAGTAAGTTAAACAACTTGAATTTAGAGAATATTCCTTTTGGCAAATATTTTACCGACCACATGTTAGAAGCTACTTTTGAAAATGGCAAATGGTCTAGTGTAAAAATTAAGCCTTATCAACCATTGGTTTGCGACCCTTCAATGGCGGTTTTTCACTATGGTCAAGCTATTTTTGAAGGTATAAAAGCCTTTAAAAATGAAGCCGGTGAAGCATCTATTTTTCGTCCATACGATAATTTTGCCCGTTTTAATAAATCGGCAGCAAGAATGTGTATGCCTTTGATACCCGAAGATATTTTTATAGAAGGCATGCGCAAATTGATTGAAATAGATAACAATTGGATACCTGCTAAAAAAGACCATTCATTGTATATCCGTCCATTTATGATTGGTACCGATGCCGTTTTGGGTGTAAAACCATGTGAAACGTATAAGTTCATGATTATATTAAGCCCAACTGGCCCTTACTATGCAGAGCCAATGAAAATTTATATTGAAGATACTTACACACGTGCAGCTCCGGGCGGTGTTGGTTTTTCTAAAAATGCGGGTAATTATGGCGGTAGTATGAAGGCGGCCTTAGAAGCAAAAGCACTTGGTTACGATCAAGTGTTGTGGACAGATGCCTTTGAACACAAGTGGCTGCAAGAAGTAGGTATGATGAACGTAATTTTTGTAATTAACAATACAGTTGTTACCCCATCGCTTGAAGAAGGAACCATTTTAGAAGGTATTACACGTAGTAGCGCTCTGATTATTTTAAAAGAAATGGGCTTGAAAGTAGAAGAAAGAAGAATTAATATTGATGAATTGATTGCGGCTTATCAATCGGGCGCACTTAAAGAAGCTTTTGGTGTAGGCACTGCTGCAACAGTAGCCCCTATTAAAGAATTTGGTAGTAGCAATATTAAAATGGAACTAAATGTAGAAAATGCAGTTGTAGCTAAAGAACTTAAACGCCAATTAGATGCCATTCGCTACAGTGAAGTTGCTGATAGACACAATTGGTTGTTCAAAATTTAAGTTTCACATAGGTTAAGTACTGTTATTTTTAATAATATATTAAGTAAAGAGGGCGTTTTTATTTTAAGGTAACAATTACAAACCATTGATTTTTAATTGGTTTTAGTCACAAAAAGGTCCGCAAAAATTAAATTTTTAAAATAGAGCTTTAAATTATTTGGAACATAATGTAGAGTCTGTTACTTTTGCCGTCCGAAAAAAATAAAGGTTAAGAATGCCTACAATACAACAATTAGTAAGAAAGGGTCGTGAAATCATTAGAGCAAAAAGTAAATCAAGAGCTTTAGATGCTTGCCCGCAACGCCGTGGTGTTTGCACCAGGGTTTATACAACAACACCAAAAAAACCAAACTCAGCGTTACGTAAAGTAGCCAAAGTGCGTTTAACAAACAAAATTGAGGTGATTGCCTACATACCAGGCGAAGGTCACAATTTGCAAGAACACTCTATCGTATTGATACGTGGTGGCCGTGTTAAAGATTTACCAGGTGTACGTTACCACATTGTACGTGGTAGTTTAGATACTGCGGGTGTTAAAGATCGTAAGCAAAGCCGTAGCAAATATGGTACTAAGCGTGCTAAAAAAGGTGCTGCACCAGCCCCAACAGGAAAAAAGAAATAATTTAAAAAGTTTACAATAATTTAAGCCATGCGTAAAGCACAAGCCAAAAAATTACCTTTAGCACCAGATGGTCGTTTTAACGATAAATTGGTTACACGCTTCATTAATAACTTAATGTGGGAAGGTAAAAAAAGTACTGCTATCACTATTTTTTATGATGCTGTAGATAAAGTTTCTAAAATTACTAACGAAGACGGATACGAAGTTTGGAAAAAAGCATTGTCTAATGTAACGCCAGCGGTAGAAGTTAGAAGCCGCAGAATTGGTGGTTCTACTTTCCAAATTCCATCTGAAGTACGTGCAGACAGAAAAACATCGTTAAGCATTAAATGGTTAATTCGTTACAGCCGTGAAAGAAATGGTCGTACAATGGCCGATAAACTAGCAAACGAAATCATCGCAGCTAGCAAAGGAGAAGGCGCAGCTTTCAAAAAGAAAGAAGACATACATCGTATGGCGGAAGCTAACAAAGCTTTCTCTCACTTTAAAGTTTAATTACTTTACTCTATTATACAAAAACCTCGAATTATTTCGAGGTTTTTTTGTTACGTAAAAGGCAGTAAAATACACCTACTTTAAACCTAGTAACCAACTACTAGATAATTATGAAATTAAAATCATTTATTAATCGACTGCCAAATTTTCCCCTTTTTACTCGTGGCAAAAAAATTGAACACTATCAGCAACAATCGAAAATTATGGAAGAAAAAGATCTTAACACGCAGAACGACACAGTTAACGACACTTTTAATATTAATGCTGACGAAAATGCAGCAGGTTATACACACTTAAACGAACCTGTAGAAGAAGAAAATCAACTACAAAAACTACAAGATGAGATTAACGAACAGAAAGACAAGTATTTACGCTTAATGGCCGAATTTGATAATTTTCGCCGTAGAACCGCCAAAGAAAGATTAGAAACCATTCAAACAGCAGGTAAAGATGTAGTGGTAAGTTTGTTAGACGTTTTAGACGATTGTGACCGTGCAGAAAAGCAATTACAAACTAGCGATAACATTGAGTTACAAAAAGAAGGTGTGCAGTTAGTTTTTAACAAAATACGCAGCACATTACAGTTGAAAGGCGTTAAGGTGATGGAAAGTATTAACACCGAGTTTGACGTTGAAAAACACGAAGCAATTACCGAAATTCCTGCACCTACACCAGAACTTAAAGGCAAAATAATAGATGAGGTAATGAAAGGCTATTATTTAAACGATAAAATTATTCGTTTTGCTAAAGTAGTTGTAGGAAAGTAAATTAGTTAAAGTACATTATTACAATATGTCGAAAAGAGATTTTTACGAAATATTAGGCGTAGGTAAAAGCGCTTCTGCGGATGAAATAAAAAAAGCATACCGCAAAACTGCCATGCAATACCACCCAGATAGAAACCCTGGCGATAAAGCGGCAGAAGATAAATTTAAAGAAGCAGCCGAAGCTTACGAAGTACTAAGCGATGCCGATAAAAAAGCAAAATACGACCGCTTTGGTCATCAAGCTTTTGGGCCTGGTATGGGCGGCGCTTCTAATATGGATGATATTTTTAGTCAATTTGGTGACATTTTTGGCAATGAAGGATTTGGCAGTTTCTTTGGTGGTGGCCGTAGCCGAGCCAGTGGAGGTAGACAAAGGGGGCAAAGAGGAAGCAACCTTCGCATAAAAATGAAATTGACTTTTGAAGAAATTGCAAAAGGTGTAACCAAAAATGTAAAAGTTAAAAAGAATGTTGTTTGTACCTCCTGCACTGGTAGCGGTGCAAAAGATAAAAACAGTGTGCAAACTTGCCAAACCTGTGGCGGTAATGGCCAAGTAAAACGTGTTACAAACACTTTTTTAGGCCAAATGCAAACGGTTACTACCTGCCCTACTTGTAACGGTGAAGGGCAGACAGTAACAGCCAAATGCGGCAGTTGTAGAGGCGAGGGTAGGGTGTTTGGCGAAGAAACCATTAGCATAGACATTCCTGTGGGTGTACAAGAAGGCATGCAACTAAGCATGAGCGGCAAGGGTAATGCTGGTGAAAGAGGTGGTATGGCTGGCGATTTAATTATTCAAATTGAAGAAGAAGCACATGCAGAACTAGTACGTGATGGATTAAATGTGGCTTACGACTTACATATTTCTTTCCCAGATGCAGCATTTGGTACATTAGCAGAAGTACCAACCATTGATGGAAGAGCCAAAATTAAAATTCCAGCAGGTACACAAAGTGGTAAAATTTTCCGTTTAAAAGGCAAAGGTTTCGCTGAGGTACAAGGCTATGCCAAAGGCGATCAATTAGTGTATGTGAATGTGTGGACACCTCAAGACTTATCAAGTGAAGAAAAGGCAATTTTAGAGAAGTTGAATAACAGTAATAACTTTAAACCCAAGCCCGATAAAAATAATAAGAGCTTTTTTGAAAGAGTAAAAGAAGCATTTAACTAATAAAAACCTTTAGAATTATAGAGAATTTTAGTTTAACGCTAGGGTTTGGTGTTGTTTGGCAATTCCAAAGGTTTCGTTTGCCCATAACCGAAGCCAAATGATTGCAGATGTTTTGTTCATAAGCCAAATATATAACGTGAAGCCCGAATAACGCCAAACCTCATGTTACCAGTAATGCTATGACGACAGTGCAACCATCAAACAACAGTGCAAAAACGGACGACAAAATGCCAACGCTTCGCAAAATTAAAAGAGCTGCAAGCCGACACACGAGCCAACGCTTTTGCAGCACAACTTGTCCCGACCATTCGGGATTTAATTTTGCCCAACCGCACCCAAAGCCCACCCACCACCCGACCAGTAGACTATTGACAATTTGAGTGCAACTTTTGACAGAAACAGGGTTTAAAAATTTACCTTTACGACCAATAAAAACGAATTGAAATATATAGATGCCGACATTACACTGGATAGGAAAAGATAAAGTTATCAATCATCACATGGATGTTCCATTTAAAGTTTTGGAACACTCCTACGGCTTTGACAATGGAACGCAAACCGAACAAGAAACCAACAGCGGAAACAAAATAATACATGGCGACAACCTTGAAGCCTTAAAAGCCCTATTGCCCGAATACGAAGGGAAAATAAAGTGCATTTACATTGACCCACCTTACAACACAGGAAACGAAAGTTGGGTATATAACGACAATGTGAACGACCCGAAAATAAAAAAGTGGCTCGGACAAGTTGTAGGAAAAGAAGCGGAAGATTTAACAAGGCATGATAAATGGCTTTGCATGATGTACCCACGTTTGAAATTGCTACACAAATTGTTGGCTGACGATGGAGCAATCTTTATTTCTATTGACGATAATGAGCAAGCTAATTTGAAATTGGTTTGTGATGAGATTTTTGGAGGAGCAAACCTTGTTTCAAATATGATTTGGCAGAAGCGTAAAGGTGGCGGTAATGACTCGTTTTATGTTGCTGTTGACCATGAATATTTAATATGCTATGTGAAAGACAAATCATTTCAAAAAGAAAAATGGAGAGTTGCTTATGAAGGTGATTATTTGAAAAGATATAGAGAAAGTGATAATGACGGCAGATTTTATTGGGACACATTATCAAGACCCGGTTTAAATAATCCAATAATTTATGATGTGGTATGCCCTGACGGTTCAATTATCAAAGACGGAACTTGGCAAATTTCAAAAGCAACTTTTGATAATGAACTAGAAAACGGGAATGTAAATTTTATTAAAAATAAAAGTGGCGGTTACACTGTTGTAAGAAAGGTAAGAATGCCTGAAGGAAAAGTTTTTCGTTCAATCATTAATGATACAACGAATAAAGATGCAGCAGATGAGATGGAAATCTTTTTAGATAATAAAAAGGGATTTTCAACTCCTAAACCGACTAAACTTATTGACCATGTGTTACAACTGATAACTGATGAAAACTCAATAATTCTTGACAGCTTTGCAGGAAGTGGAACAACTGCTCATTCTGTTCTACAACTTAATTCCAAAGACAACGGAAATAGAAAATTTATACTCATTCAAGTAGACGAAACTGATAAGAAAGGACAACCTATTGATATAGCTGAAACAATTACAGCCGAAAGAGTGAAGCGGGTTATCAAAGGTTACGGCACTACTGAGGGCACAAGTGGCAGTTTTGATTTTTACGAATTAGGGCACTCCATGTTTTTGGACGATGGTAATTTGAATGAGTTGGTAGGCATTAAGAAAATTCGCCAATACATTTATTACACCGAAACCAAAACGCCACTTACATCAAGCAAACACAAAGACAATAAACATTTCTTGGGCAAGCATAATGATACAGCGTATTACTTCCACTACGAGCAAGACGAAGTAACCACCTTAGACCATGCTTTTTTAGCCACCATGAAAACCAAAGCTGAACAGTATGTGATTTATGCCGACAACTGTTTGCTTACAAAAGATTTCATGACGAAGCATCACATCATTTTCAAGAAAATACCAAGAGACATTACGCGATTTTAGATTTACGATTTTAGATTTGGGATATACGCTTATGCAGCAATAAAAAATCGAACAAAACAAATAGCATTATGAAAAAACAAGATGCAATAAAAGTATTTGAAAACAAAAAAGTAAGAACCTTTTGGGATGAGAAACAAGAGAAATGGTATTTTTCTGTTACTGATGTTTTACAAATATTAACCGAAAGTGTGGACGTGGCAGCTTATTGGCGAAAATTAAAACAACGCCTAAAAGCTGAAGGAAATGAAACCGTGACAAATCTTCACGGTTTGAAAATGGTAGCTGCCGATGGAAAAATGAGATTAACCGATGTAGCCGATACCGAACAGATATTTCGTTTGGTTCAATCCATTCCTTCGCCCAAGGCAGAGCCATTTAAAGTATGGATAGCCAAAGTAGCCCGTGAACGTATTGATGAAATAGAAGATCCAGAAATTGGAATAGACCGTTTAATGGAAACTTATTTAAAAAAAGGGTATAGCAAAGAATGGATTAATCAACGCCTAAAAAGCATTGAAATACGCAAGGAATTAACAGATGAATGGGAAAGCAAAGGTGTAAAAAAAGGACAAGAATTTGCAGTATTAACAGATGAACTTACAAAAGCATGGAGTGGCTTTAGTACTAAGCAATATAAAGCATTTAAAGATTTAAAAAGAGAAAATTTGCGAGACAACATGACCAATTTAGAACTCGTGCTTAATATGCTGGCAGAAGCATCTACAACCGAAATATCAAAAGACAAAAAACCATCAACGTTTAACGAACATAAAATTGTAGCCCAAAAGGGTGGTAAAGTTGCAAAAGCTGCACGAGTACAACTAGAAAACACTACGGGTAAAAAAGTTGTTACAAAACAAAATGCTAAAATATTGGCTGCAAAAACAAACAAGAAAATAAATGAATAAAAGCAACCGTTCGGAATTTCCGAACAGTTCAAAAATTTAGCAATCGTAACTAAAATAAGCAATGGAATTAAAACCATATCAACAGCAAGTAATAAACGACCTTTCATTGTTTTTGGAGCAAGTGCAAGAAACCAAAGACGTGAAAGATGCTTTTTATAATTTTTGGGCAAAGCACCCAAAAACACCTTTGTTTCCGTTTGCTGGCACAGCAATAGAACCATACAAAAACAATGTGGCACGAGTGCCGCATATTTGTGTGAAAGTTCCAACGGCAGGCGGTAAAACGTTTATTGCTTGCAATGCAATCAAAACCATTTTTGATGCCTTTGCTTACGACAAACCCAAAGCGGTTGTTTGGTTAGTTCCATCTATTACCATTTTAGACCAAACCATTAAAAACCTCAAAGACACCAATCATCCTTACCGCCAAAAAATAAATTCCCATTTCGGCAATAAGGTTGAAGTGTTTGACAAAGCAGCCTTATTGCAGGGAAGCGGTTTTAACGCTACATCGGTAAAAGAACAGTTGAACATTTTTGTTTTGAGTTTTGACAGCATTCGCACCGCTAATAAAGAAGGAAGAAAAGTATTTGAGCAAAACGGTTCACTACAATCTTTTGAAACACTACTTGGCAAAGACGAAGAAATATCTTTAATGAAAGTAATGCAATACTTAAATCCTATGGTGGTTGTGGACGAAAGCCATAACGCAGAAACGGAATTAAGTGTGGATATGCTCAAAGAATTTAATCCTTGTTTTATACTTGACCTTACAGCCACTCCGAGAAAAAACAGTAACATCATTAGTTTCATTGATGCTTTGGAATTGAAAAAGGAAAACATGGTGAAACTGCCTGTAATTGTTTACAACCACCAAGACAAAACAGAAGTAATCAATTCCAGTTTACAACTTCAAAAGCGTTTGGAATTGCAAGCCATTGAAGAAGAAAAAAAAGGCGGTAAATACATTCGTCCTATTGTGTTGTTTCAAGCACAACCAAAAAACGGAAAAGACTTTTTGAATGAAGAAGAAGAAAAATCAAATGTTCAGAAACTAAAAGAAAAACTCATTGAGTTAAAAATCCCTGCCGAACAAATTAAAATAAAAACGGCAAACATCAATGAAATAAAAGGTATTGATTTGATGAGCAAAGAATGTGAAGTCCGTTACATTATTACCATTAACGCATTAAAAGAAGGTTGGGACTGTCCGTTTGCTTACATCTTAGCATCATTAGCAGACAAAAGTTCGGCAGTAGATGTTGAACAAATTTTGGGCAGGGTTTTACGCCAACCTTATGTAATGAAACACAACTTTCCGTTACTCAATCTAAGCTATGTTTTAACGGCATCATCAAAATTCCTTGACACCTTAGACAACATTGTAAAAGGTTTGAACAAAGCAGGTTTCAGCGACAGGGATTATAAACTGGCTGACCCAGCAATGTTGGAAGAAGCCAAGAAACAAGACCCGTTACAACAATTGACAGTTTTCCCAACGACCGAAACTCAAACAGAAGATATTACTTCTGACATTGATACTTCAAGAATTTCAGTTCCTTCCGAAACACCAAACTCCCTCTCCTTTGGAGAGGGCTGGGGTGAGGCCGTTTCAGAAATTGAAAAATCAGCAATAGCACAAAATGAAGCCTTTGAAAAAACAGTTTCCGAAATGGAAGCAAATAACACAACGGCTTTGCCAAACGAAATACAACAGCTTGTAAAAACATACAGCATTAAAGACATTTTCCAAGAACAGGCAGTACAAATTAATTTACCACAGTTTTATTTGAAAGTTCCTGCCAACGACTTATTCGGGAAGAAAGAAGAAGAATTGCCTTTAGAAAAAGAAAATCTTTTAGACGGTTTTGCATTGAGCAAAGCCGACACCAACATTGCTTTTGACAGCATTACAGCAGAACTCTACAAAGTTGACTTAGACGAAACTAAAAAGGAGCATACGCCAACATTTGTACGACTTGACGGAGAAGTAAAAGAGAGTGTAATGGCTTACATTCTTGACCCATCACGAAAAGACAGCAGAGTAAAGAACTTTACTAAACGATTGATGGATTTAATTGGCAATATGTTTCCAATTCCTGACAAGGAAATTGAAAAATACATCAACAGAATTTTAGAAGATTTCAAAGACGAACAATTTGGCGACTTAGCAGCCAACCAATACACTTACAAAGACAAAATCAAGTATAAAATTATTGCACTTTCAGAGCAATTTGCGGAGAAGAAATTCAAAGACTTTTTAGACACCGACAAAGTGTTTATTAAATCTTCATTCACTTTACCAAAAAGTATTTCACCAGGCGACACAGCGAAAGACATCACAAAATCGCTTTACGAGAAAGAAGGAAGTATGAACGGATATGAAGAACGTGTAATCAATGAAATTGGTAACATGACAAACATTGCTTTCTGGACAAGGAACATAGAACGCAAAGGTTTTAGAATTAACGGTTTTGTAAATCATTATCCCGACTTCATCATTCAGACAAAAAGTGGTAAGACAATTTTATTAGAAACTAAAGGCGACCACTTAGACGCAGAACAAAAAATAAGACTTGGCGGACTTTGGGCAAGTAAAGCAGGAAATAATTACCGTTACTTCATGGTTTACGAAAGACGGACAGTTGACGGAGCATATAAATTAGAAGACTTTTTAAACATCATCAAAGACATTTAGCCAACGCATTTGGTGGCACATTTGTATTTTTTTTCCAACGCACAGACCAAAGCAAAAAAAATCCAAAAGAGCCACCAAGCCAACGCACCAAGACACTGCAAACATGGACAGACACAGCGACAGACGAGAAAGCACTACTGGTAACACGGGTTTGGCAAAAGTGGCGGTTCAGTGCTCCGCAGACACATTTGTGGTTAATCAAAGTTTGGTTCTCCGCATCAACATTTGTGGTGAAAATCGCCACCTTCGCAAAGCCGCAAAACCTCATGTGCTGTGCTATTTGGTGTAGAGTTTCGCACTATTCGTTTTCAAATATTCTTTTATTTGCTCAAAGGTCATATTTGTTAAGCGATTTCCACAATTAGCTAGGTAACTCAATTATTTGTATAAAATGTTAGCCAAAAACAAAGCCCTGTTCAATATTGAACAGGGCTTTAGTTTTACTGAAATTAATTTAAATTGAATTAATCTTCAGATTTTAGTTTGCCCTTATTTTTTGCTATTATTTCTTCAGCTATATTGTTAGGTGCATTGTTATAATGAGAAAATTCCATAGTAGAAGAAGCACGACCAGAAGATAAAGAACGCAATTGCGTTACATAACCAAACATTTCGCTCAATGGTACTTTAGCTTTAATAACTTGTAAGTTAGCTCTGCTATCCATACCTTCCAACATACCACGGCGGCGGTTTAAGTCGCCAGTTACGTCGCCCATGTATAAATCTGGCGTTAATACTTCTACCTTCATAATAGGTTCAAGCAAGGTTGGTTTTGCTTTACGACCAGCTTCTCTAAATGCACTTCTAGCACACAATTCAAAGCTCATTGCATCACTATCCACATCGTGGTAGCTACCATCAAATATTCTTACTTTCATGTTATTAACTGGGTAACCAGCTAAAATACCTGTACCCATTGACATTTCGAAGCCTTTTTGAATAGCTGCATGAAACTCTTTAGGAACAGAACCACCATGAATATCATTTACAAATTGGAAGTGTTTGCCTTCATTTTCTTTCATCCAATCTTCATCGGCAGGGCCAAAATCAAATTGAATATCAGCAAATTTACCACGGCCACCAGATTGTTTTTTCAAAATTTCGCGGTGGGTAACTGTAATACCAAATGCTTCTTTGTAAGCTACCTGAGGTGCACCTTGGTTTACTTCTACCTTAAACTCACGACGTAAACGGTCTATGATAATTTCAAGATGTAATTCGCCCATACCACGTAAAATGGTTTGACCCGAATCTTCATCGGTATTTACACGTAATGTAGGATCTTCTTCTACCAATTTAGCAATAGCCATACCTATTTTATCAACGTCTGCTTGCGTTTTAGGCTCTACAGCAATTGCAATAACTGGTTCTGGAATAAACATGTTTTCTAAAGTGATAGGGAATTTTTCATCGCACAAAGTATCACCAGTTTTAATTTCTTTAAACCCTACAGCAGCGGCAATATCACCAGCTTCAATAAAGTCTATAGGATTTTGCTTATTAGCAAACATCTTCATTATACGGCTAATACGCTCTTTTTTACCACTTCTTACGTTTAATACATAAGAACCAGCATCTAAGTGACCAGAGTAGCAACGGAAAAACGCCAAACGACCTACAAAAGGATCTGTCATAATTTTAAAAGCCAAAGCTGCAAAAGGTTCTTTAGCATCTGGTTTTCTAGTTACAATTTCGCCATTATCGGGGTTGATACCAGATATATCGTCAACATCAACAGGGCTTGGCAAATAGCGACAAACGGCATCTAGCGCAGTTTGTACACCCTTGTTTTTGTAAGAAGAACCACACATCATTGGAACAATGCTTAAATCGATACAAGCCTTACGGATTGCTTCGTGCATTTCATCTTCTGTAATGCTGTTAGGATCGTCGAAGAATTTTTCCATTAAATTGTCATCGTATTCTGCAACGCTTTCTACCAATTTAGCTCTCCATTCGTTGGCTTCTTCTTGCATATCGGCAGGTACAGGAATTTCGTCAAAGGTCATCCCTTCAGTTTCCATGTGCCAAATAATGCCTTTCATCTTAATTAAATCTACCACGCCGGTAAAATTATCTTCGGCACCAATTGGTAATTGTAAAGGCACAGCATTAGCACCTAACATTTCTTTTACTTGCTTTACCACCATTAAAAAATCGGCACCACTTCTATCCATTTTGTTTACAAAACCAATACGTGGTACTTTATAGCGGTTAGCTTGGCGCCATACCGTTTCAGATTGAGGTTCAACACCATCAACTGCACTAAACAAAGCAATTAAACCATCTAAAACACGCATACTACGTTCTACTTCAATAGTAAAATCTACGTGGCCTGGTGTATCAATAATATTAAAATAGTAGCTTTTTGTGTTTGCATCGGCAACACCTTTGTTGGTAGGAAACTTCCACTGACAGCTAACCGCTGCAGAGGTAATGGTAATACCACGTTCTTTTTCTTGCTCCATCCAGTCGGTAGTAGCAGCGCCATCATGCACTTCACCAATTTTATGAATCATGCCTGTATAGCGTAAAATACGCTCGGTAGTAGTGGTTTTACCAGCATCGATGTGAGCGGCAATGCCAAAGTTTCTCTGAAATTTTAAATCAGCCATAACGCTTTGTTATTTTGTTTGTATAATTTTTTTGTTTTTGTGAACCCTGCTTTTAGTTCTTTGTTGTATCGCCTGTTGCGTTGAACACTTGTACTGTAACAATTTAATGCAGCAAAGAACACCCAATTTTTTCGAGCCGCAAAGGTAAGGGTTTAGTTTATTGAAAAATTAGGTAACTATTTTTTAATTATAAGGCTATTTTTTTAGAATCTTACAAAAAAACAAAGACCATTTAATTAAAACACTTTATTTTAGGCTATAAAATTGTACTTTATGAAATTAGGACACTACAATATGTACACAGGTGCGCTTACAGCCCAGCAATTAGCATCAATATTGGCTACGGGCTATATATTGGCCGATGGCTTATTGTTACTTGGTGATGTTGAGTATTATTTAACCATAGCAGAATTGCCCCAAAAACTAACTACTGTTCAAAAGCTTAAACTTTTAATTAGCCAACACGAAAACGATTCTGACCCTGAAAAACAAGAATTGGTAAAACAATTGAAAAAGACAAAAGATCATTTTCATAAGTTTAATAATAGTAAAAATAAAGATACAGCCCTTATTGTAGCTATTAGAAGAATGGAAGGCACTATTACCAAAATGTACCAAGAGGTAATTGATGCAATTCAAGACATTCAAGCCAAATGGGGCATTACAGCCATTATGAACCTGTTGGATCAAAAAGACTTTGCGTCTTATTTTATTAATATAAACACGCCAGAAGAAAACCCCAATAACGATAGCTTTAGAAAATTTGTAAGCGAGGCGTTATTAATGAACATTTATGATGAGAACGCAGAGTTTGATATGTACCTGCTTAGTAAAAATTTTGTAAGTGATGAGTTTAGAGAAAATAGAGGTTGCTACGCTGTTTTTAACGAAAAAGCAGTTACCGATGATTTAGGCTATGTATTTATTGCTTTTGAATTGCCTATTATTACAGTTTGCTCTACTAACGAACTGAAATTATTAAGAGCTTATTTTAAGCAACACGGTACATGTTTTAGGGAAGTAATAGATGGATGGCTACTATTTTGTAAACAATCAACCAACTACAAAGCAAGAATAGACCATTTTATTGCCCATGTAATACCTGCTATTGATGCTTTTAAAACTGTAATTGCTAACAACAATATTTTAAATTTCGTTGCCAATAGAAACGATGTTAATTACCAAACCATTCAAGTATGTTTTGGCGAAACATCTATGCAATCTATTTGGGATTATAATAGATACGCCCAAAATATACCCGATGAAAGCTGGCAAAAAATTACCGATGCCGCCAAAGCCAATCCTGAATTTGCTAAAATGAGAGTACCTTTTATGTCGGTTGGGTATTACAACAAATCTACCGCCAACATAGATGTACCAAACAACGAACCTATAAATGAAGAAGCTAGCATTATTCAACCAACAAAAAAATCATTAAACATCGATTAATTTATTCTAAATAAGCAATATTATGAAGCACAGCCAATTACACTACACCACGGTGCAAGTACTTAGTATGACTAACCAACTTCAATTTACTTCCCTTGCCGATTTTATTACCTACATAGAACATTACAGCCTTTATCAAATTTTTTGCATTATAGATGCTAAAAATACCCTACCCAAGCACTTTGCTGTAATGCACAACAACGTTTTACTGCGCCATAGTGCCATGGGCTTTGCTACGCTAGACGACTTTAGCAAAGCAAGTGCTAATGCTTTTCCCAACGCAGAAACTTATTACAAAGCACTAGAACAAGGCTATAAAACCTTCAATGACTATGAAATAGCCAATCAGGCAGGTATTACCGAAAAAGCCATTTTAGATACTGTAAAAAATACTGGTTTTGTACAGGGCTTTGAAGAATTTACAGAACAGCTTGCACAATACGCAAATGAAATACAAGCCACATTTACCGAAGTAACCGATGCCTACAAGCTATATCAATACGCTATAAACAATGGCTTTGATAATTATTACCAGTTTAAAACTGCCTTAGATAAAGGCTTTACAAGTAAAGACTTGTACGATGTAGCTACCGAACATGAATTTCCTGACAATGCCACTTATACCGAAGCCTTACAAAGAGGCTTTAGAACATACAGCGAACTACTAATAGCCAACGCTGCTAAAGTAAGAGACTCGGTAGATATGTTTAAACTTATGCAATTACGACATGTGGGCGAAGAAACCAATACCTACGACGAACGCCTATTAATGGTAATACTATCTAAAATAGAACAGGGCAAACGCATATCTACAAACAAGCTATTCGATTTTTTTACAAAAACAATTAATGAATATCAATACGAAGACACTAAAACAATACCAGAATGGTTTGCACAACAGTTTAGTAGCAAAGAAGCTTTTAGCCACTACATAAGTACCACTAACCAACTAAAAAAATATGGCGATTACGATCATGACGGAGAGTTTTTTCAAATAAACCAAATGCAAGATAGAGCCGTAGTACTAGACGGTAGCAATGTAGCCCACAATAGTAATGGCTATGCCAATAGCATGCCGCTAGTAAGCAATTTGGTAGCTATGGTAGATTTTTTAAAACGCAAAGGATTTTCGGAAATTATTATTATTGTAGATGCCTCGTTAAAAAAGAAATTAAAAGACCCCGAAAAACTTGCCGAACTGATGGCTACTACCGAATACCTGGTAGCGCCAGTAGAAAATCCGGCAGATTTATTTATAATAGAGTATGTAAAAGCTAAACACTGCCTACTAGTAAGCAACGATGCCTTTAGAGAATGGAAATATAAAGACCCTTGGGTAGCCGAGAATATAGACTATTATCGTTTATCGTTTATTATAAAGAGCAATGAAATAATAATGCCCGACTTAAAATAGCAAGTAAAATAAAGCGAAGCCAATGCTATCAAAATTAATGTACTAATAAAAAAGCCCTATAAGAGGGGTGCATCAATTTTTTTGCTGCGAGCCATTGGTTGCCAACCTTTTAAAAATTGCCAACCATTTAAAAATAAAGCAAAAAAAGAAAAATTGTTTATGCACCCTACAAGAGGGCTTTTTATTAGTATCGCAGCATCCCATACTAACATTGCCATAAACCACTTTAAAAAATTGAAATTTTACATTTTTACCAATGTAAATATTCAGTTTCATCATTTTACAGTATTTAATCCTATTTTTATTGCTTACAAATAACTGTTATGAAACAAATTTTAACCTTTATGGTTGGGTTAGTACTAGTAAGTGCGGCCCAAGGTCAAAAAATTAATAGCACAATAAAACGCTGCTACACCGTTGAGTACATTAAAAAATTAAGAGCCCAAAACCCTAATTTACAAACAGATGCGCAGTTTGAAGCATGGCTAAACCCACTAGTAAAGCAACATAAATTAAAGAAGCGTGCTAGCAATTACAAAGTGCCAGTACTTAATTATACCTTACCTGTTATTTTCCATATTGTACACAACAACGAGGCAGTAGGAAGTGGCAGTAACGTTACAGCAGCTCGCATTCAAGCGCAAATTTTACAGCTAAATAAAGATTTCGCCAATCTATCGGGTAGCCCTTATGCTAGTGCGGCTAACTCAGGTATTCAATTTGCCCTTGCAACAAAAAATCCAAGTGGTACAACTTTAGCAGAACCTGGTATTGAAAGAATAAACAGAACCACTAAAGGCTGGAAAGCCTCGCCTTACGATTTTGATTATGTAGATACTACTATAAAACCCGGTTCTATTTGGGATCCTACAAAATACATCAACGTTTGGTTAGTAGATATGTCTAGCGCAGGCATTTTAGGTTTTGCTACCTTTCCTTCTTTGTCTACCTTAAGTGGTTTAGAGGCTATTGAAACCGACACTACCGCTGGTTTAGCTATTGACCCTGCAACGGTAGGTAGTATATTCTCCGCAGGTAATTGTGGCGCCGGTAGCCGTTATACTTTAGGCAAAACCCTGACACACGAGATGGGGCATTTTTTAGGCTTGCGCCATATTTGGGGCGACCAAGACCCTGCACCTTGTGCAACAGATTATTGCGACGATACCCCCATTCATTACGATGCCAACAGTGGCAAACCTACACATCCAAAGCCTAATAGTTGCGGCACTGCCGATGAAATGTTTGAAAACTACATGGATTATAGCGACGACAACATTGTAAATACGTTTACAGCAGATCAAGTAGATAGAATGCAAACCGTATTATTAAACAGTTCTAGAAGAACAACTTTACCAACCTCTATTGTAGGTTTTACCTATCCTACTGGTAGCAATAAAATTGCTTTTGCCATTTGTAATGATTCACTAATTGTAACAAAGTTTACAGCGTTAGATAATAATTGATAATCTACATTATTAACTGCAGAACCAGTTGTATTAAATGTAGAAAATGTAGCCTCTGGCAATGCAACCGTTACATTTAACACAACTGGTTCTGCAGTTAATAATGTAGATTATCAATTATTATCTAACGCTGTAAACTTTGTTACAAATGATGCTGCAAAATCAGTGGTTCTTAGAGTATTAGATAATGCAACCAACGATGGTAATAGAAACATTGTACTTACTTATACAATTAGTGGTACTGGCGTAACTGCTGGCACTACGGCACAATCTTTAACCATATCTATTACTGATGATGATGTTGTAAAAATTGGCAACAATTCATTAACACTACTAACACAAAATTTTACAACACCAACTGGTTGGACAACCCTAAGTAATGGTGGTACTAATCAATTTATTACTTCTGGCAATTTTGGTAGTGCAGGTGGCACAGGCCCTTGTGCTTATGTAACAAATGACATCAATACTAAACCAAATACATATTCTGCAACTAATGCTAGTGCGGCCATTTTAAGGTCTCCTTTAATTAACGCACAAGGCTATAAAAACCTATCGCTTAGCTTTAAATACAGTGTATATGGAGAAACTGATGCAGATGGTATATACGACTACGGCGCTTTAACTTATGCAACTGAAAGCAATGCAACAGCATTTAGTACCTTACTAGATGGTCCTTATGTAGGTAGCACTGCCGCTATATCTGCAACTGCAACCACTACAAGTGTTAATGCATTATCTGGCACTAAGTTTTACTTAGGTTTCTATTGGCAAAACGATAAAACTATTGGCAATAACCCTGCCTTGAATATAGATGATGTAGTGCTAACAGGCGAAGGCACTAAAATAGAAACAACAGTTAGTAATAGCTATGCTTACGGCGTAAGTAATAGTAGTTTTAACAGCTACTTTAAAAGCATTAGCAACGATAACATTATTGCTAGTGTAAAAAGTGTTGGCGCAACTGTAACTAACATTACTGCCTCGGTAACAGAAGCAGGTGCCGATAGATTGAATATTACTAATGGTACAAGTGCTTTTTTAAGAAGTAGAAAAGTAGTTAAACTAGCACCTACAAGTGCCGATAACACTACCGCAAACACTACCACAATTTACTTTACCACTGCAGAAGTTGCCGATTGGTCAAATGCTGCCACTTTAAAGGTAATTAAAATTAAAGATGGTACTTTGCCTAGCGATAATCTTAATTCAGATAACAGTGTATTACTTACGCCCACAGTAGATGACCAAAGAGCTGCATACGGCTTCATCGCTTACACCTTTACAACAACTGGTTTTGGTAGCTATATTTTAGTAGATGGTACTACTGTTTTACCAGTATCGTTAGTAAGTTTTAATGCTACTGCTGAAAAAAATATTGTGCTATTAACATGGTCTACATCAAACGAAATAAACAATGTAGGTTTTGATGTACAACGTAGTACCAACGGTACAGCATTTACCACAATTGGCTTTGTAGCTAGCAAAGGCGCAGGCGCTAATACTTACAGCTTTAACGATGGTGCAGTAGTAAGCAATACTACATACTACTACCGTTTGTTACAAAAAGATGCTGATGGAAAAACAGGCTTAAGCAATGTTGTATCGGTAGTATTTAATGGCGAAAGCAGCAATGTAAAAATTACGCCAAACCCAGTTAAAAATCTATTAACCATAAGATACAATGTACCTACTACAGTAATTGATGTTGTAATTATAGACGTACTAGGTAGAAAAGTATTTACTGCAAAAGCTTCTGGTACTATACAAGTAAATACCGAGGCTTGGGCAAAAGGCGGTTACTTTGTACAAGTAAACAATGGTAACAGCGTTCAAAGCTATAAAGTAATTAAAGATTAAGTAGAATAAGCAACATGAGAAAAAGGGCCTGCAATAATATTGGTACACTGAAGAAGCAATTTTTTATAGCAACAATATTATTGACAGGCCTTTTTATGTTACCTAAAATAATGATAGCACAAGACACAACTGCCACACCTTACTGGCAAATAGCTTTTAAAAAACAGTGCTATAAACTTGGGGCTAACGCAGCAATAGATACCATTGCTATTACCAAAAAGCAACAGAAAGAATCTATTTGCATTACTTATAAAAATGAAAATACCAGCTCAAACGTGGCTGGTAAAAAAACAATTATTTTAATGACTGCTGCAAGGCAAGAAATAGGCAAATATGAATTAGTAAACAATACTGTAAACATTCCTTTTGCTACGGTTATTGCAGCCAATACCACCCAGCATTTAATAACCATTAATGTGGTACAACAGCCTTCAAATAGTTTGCTTGCAAAACGTGCAAGATTAGCTACAAAATTGCTTTGCTATCTTCAGTGGTAAATTAATACCATCCTTTTACAACTTCCCCTTCACTTCATTATACTCGTTCCAAATTTCTTGTACTACTTCTGCGGCAGGTTTTATAGATTCTATAAGAGAACTTACTTGCCCTATTTCTAATTCACCTTCTATTAAATCTCCTTCAAACATGCCTTGCTTTGCCCTACCCTTACCAAGTTTAATTTTCATGTAACTTAATGATACGCCATGTTCTTCACCAAATCTCATATCTTCCGAAAACTGATTTCTTAGTAGCCTTACAGGTGTTAAAAGTTTCATTTGCAAGTAAGTATCGCCTTCTTCAGCTTTTACTACTGCTTCTTTAAATGCTATATGCGACGATGCTTCTGGCGTACATACAAAACGGCTACCTATTTGCACAGCCTCAGCACCTAGTACCATTGCAGCCAACATTTGTTTACCAGTAGCAATACCACCCGCAGCAATTACAGGAATACTTACAGCCTTTGTAACAGCAGGTACTAATACCATGGTTGTTGTTTCTTCTTTACCATTGTGTCCGCCAGCTTCAAAGCCTTCGGCTACCACTGCATCGCAACCAGCTTCTTGCGCTTTTATGGCAAACTTGCTACTGCTTACCACATGCACCACCGTAATACCATGTGCTTTTAACTTAGCAGTATGTGTTTTAGGGTCACCGGCACTTGTAAATACAATAGGCACTTTTTCGGCTATAATAATCTCTATGTGCTTCTCTATTTCGGGATACAGCAATGGCAAGTTTACCCCAAACGGCTTACTAGTGGCAGCTTTGCACTTAGTAATATGTTCTTGCAATACATTGGGGTGCATACTGCCAGCACCTATTAAGCCTAAGCCACCCGCATTGCTTACGGCACTTGCTAGTTTCCAGCCACTAGCCCATACCATACCTGCTTGTATTATAGGCAATTGAATGTTGAATAAAGTAGTAATTCTATTAGGCATATCGTTGGGTATTAAATTTAAAAAACTAAAAAGATGACACTATCGTTTGTTGAAGCTACAAAGTAACCATTTTATACACTTACGCTTCTACTATTTCGCTAAGGTATTGTTTTTCTTCTTTAAAAGCCTTTTTGGCTTTTAATAGCATCAATTTCTAAAACTGTCCAATTATTACAAATGTCTTGCATTATGAAACTGGCTGTTTAAATACAATGATAAGATAGGATAACACCAATTGCAGCCCATAACACAAATTGTATTTGCCTAGGTTTTGCTATTATGCCATCAGTAAAAAAATAGCTAAACGCTTATGAATATCAATGGTTTGCTTTTTCCATTGGGCAATGGTTTTGGTTGTTATAAATTCCGATGGTGCTGTAATATCTACCGCAATGCAAAGCTGTGTGGTGTCTTTACAAGCCGCCAATAATTCTTTAATTAACTGATTGTTGCGGTAGGGCGTTTCTATAAAAATTTGCGTACAATTATTTTTAGCCGAATAATTTTCTATGTTTTTGATGGCATTTTTTCTGTCCAAATTATCTATAGGTAAATAGCCGTTAAACTGAAATTGTTGCCCATTCATACCGCTGGCCATTAAGGCTAGTAAAATAGAACTTGGGCCTACCAATGGCTTTACCACAGCACCATTTTGCTGCGCCAGGTTTACCAATATTTGCCCCGGATCGGCCACGCCAGGACAGCCCGCATCGCTAATGATGGCAATGTTTTTACCTTGTAATAATAATTGCTTAAAAATATGCTGCACCTCAGTTTCTGCTTTGTGAATGGCAAACCATTGATGGTCGTCTATCACCATTTCTCGCCACAGCTTTTTTAAATACCTACGGGCCAATTTTTCGTTTTCTACAAAAAATACCGAACAGTTTTTAACCGCATCAAGCAAATATGCAGGCAGCACTTCTAAAGCATCTTCGTGCAAAAAAGTAGGTATTAAATAAACAGTTGCTTTTGACATAAATGTTGATTGCACGAATTAAAACGATTACACGAATTAGACCAATTGCACAAATTACACGAATTAAAACGATTGCACGAATTGGGTGAATTGCACAAATTACACGAATTAGACCAATTGCACGAATTACACGAATTGAAATGATTGCACGAATTAGGCTAATTGCACGAATTACACGAATTAAATTGATTGCACGAATTGAAAGGATTGCACGAATTAGGCTAATTGCACGAATTGAAAGGATTGCACGAATTAGGCTAATTGCACGAATTGAAACGATTGCACGAATTAGACCAATTGCACGAATTGGGCTAATTGCACGAATTACACGAATTAGCCTTTGTTGTGCCTTTGGCCAACAAACACCTAAAGCTGTTGGTGAAAGCAACACCAACAGTGGCGAAGAATGAGAAAGGATGCTATTTTACTAAGCCGAATAAGTGTGCAATATCATCAACAATAGTTGTTCTCAGTTTGAAAATATAGACATAAGAAGAATCGCTTTTCGCACCACCAACTGTAGCTTTGTCTTTCATACCAAGTAAGTGAAAGTATTTTTCTATTTCAACCGCAGTTAGTTTATTTCCTGCATCCCAATAATTAAAGTATAAAGCTTTTGTACTTTTTTCTTTTTTGTGTTGTGCTTTTCTAATTTGAGCATTATTAGTTATGCCAATATACCAATTGCCATAAACAGGAATTATGTCTGAACGTTTATTATTTGGGTGAATGTAATGTTCAATTGCTCGTTTTATTGCACCAACTTTATAACCATTAATTAAGCTACTCATATTTGACCTTTTGATTTATTGGATGAAAATATTAAAAAAGTTACAATTCCGATTATAAAAATTATACTCGCAGCCATTTGCCAATTGAACTTAGTTTTAGTGTTATACGCTCTATTTATATCTTGCTGATTGATGTTGGTTGCATTTTTTTTCTTTAACTCTTCATCATATTTAGCTTTTTTTTCAGAGTCTCCAAGGATTTCGTAAGCCTCATTTAATGCTTGCATATTCTTATCAGCATTTGCATCTTTGGGATTTAGGTCAGAGTGATATTGTTTTACTAATTTTTTATAAGCTGCTTTTATATTTTCTTGTGTAGCATCTCTAGAAACTTTAAGACAACCGTAAAAATCTTTATTTATCATAAAAAATGTTTTTTTTCTATCCTAAGAATTATGCCTTTTTATATTGTCGGACAAGGTGGCAGCCTTTTTTTAATAAACAACCAATTTGGCAGTTTTGTTAGAACTGTTTTCTAAAGCTGTTGGTGAAAGCAACACCAACAGTGGCGAAAAATGGCACTAACCAATAATTTTGATGAACTTGGTGTAGACTTTGAAATTTTTGGCGTTGAGTTGCAACCAGACAATTACAGCGTTGAAAAATTACGAAAAGGAAAATTTAGCTATTTTTGACAAATGAAACAGAAAAAAATATTAAAAGGTGCCGATGCAATTGGGGTGAAAGTACAACAAGATAAAAGCCTTGATAAACTAAGCAAAATTGTTTTGTTTCCTAATAAATTAAAGGAAGCTAACAAAGTTGTTTCGAGAATGAAATGGGGTGTTTAAAGCACTTTTAAAATAATTGCAAAGCCAATCAGTTGAATAAATTGATTGGCTTTTTTAATACCACATTGCAAGGTTGTCATTTAGAATCTGCCATCCTAAAGCTGTTGGTGAAAGCAACACCAACAGTGGCGAAAAATGAAAAATTAGCCTTTTGGCGTGATATAATACGCATTTAATGTCAGTTATTACAATTAAGAAGCATCATTTCAATAGTAATTGCTCTTAGTATCTACAATAGCTATCGTAATATATGTAATAGTTGTTAATCTAACTTTAACAAGTTATTGCAAAAATATAATCAATATCAATCTCTCTATTTTAACCAATATCCAATTATCCCACCCAATATTGTTGAAGCTGATGTAGATTTTGGGTCATTATAGTATAGACCACCCATAACTATTAAAAGCAATAAAGTAATAACAAATCTCTGAATAGCAATCGCTTTATTATTGCCATTAGTTTTACTATTATTACTTGTTCCTCCCCAGTCTTCTTTAATGTTATCACTCGCATTTTGCTTTTTAAAAGCATTTATTGTTTCTGTAATTGTACTTCCAAACAATCTCATAAGTTAATTATTTTATTTATAAAAAGTTCAATTGGCTCATTTATTAATTCTTCAGTAAATTCAATCTCCTCTTTATTGTTTTTGGTACTTATCTTAGTCAAGCAACTTTCAAGTAATCGTTTGACAGTCTTTGAATATCCGTAAAGGTTTTCAAAGACATTAGTTTTCCTTAAGCCAGATGCATCAAATATAAAATCAAATACTTTAATTTTATTCACAAACAAGCTAATAATCCATAAATATTTTGGCAGCGGTTTACTCAATATTTGCAATTGAGTTGCTTGTTTTTCTTCATCCGTATATCCTTCATAAGCCGATTTTTTAATTTCCTCTTTAAAATCAGAACCATATTGGAGTTTTATATCCCATTCGATTTGACTTTGGAAAGCGTCTTCAAAATATCGTTTAAAGAACTTATCCAAATTAATGCATCTACTTTCAATCTCTTCAAATGGTATTCTTATTTTCTCAAAAACAGTAACAATTAATGCGATGACCCTACATTTTTTATAGCCTTCATTCGTATTCCAATAAGTAGTTATTTTATCTTTGTCTCTAAATGTAAATTTTGAAAACGGTCCTATTTGGTCATCATGGGCGTAAACTTTATTTATATTTCTACTCTTTACAATCAATTTTTTTTCACTCCCAGCTATTACACTTGGTAATAGGTATTTTGGTATTTCTATGTTACTTTTAACTTTTTCATTTATTTCAATCTCAGTATGCCCACATACTGCTACAGCATGCCGAAAAGTAGCACCACCTTTTTCAAGTTCTATCCCTAATATTATTGGTAAACTTATTTTTGAATAGGCATTGATATAACCCTTCAAATACTCATTTCTACTACCTACTTTCACATTTGCGAAATATCTAATTTCAGTTGCTAAATTATTTTTTGTGATGGCCGTACAAATTGATACGGGGTCTAAGCCAGAATTTGGGAAAATTCTATTACCATCATATTTTGTCAATCCAGCATCCTTAGTAATTTCATATGGTGACTTTAAACATACAAAATAGTTTTCAACGGCTCTTTGCAACATAGTCCATATTGCGATGGTAGCACAAGCACCTACGTTGCTATCTTGGCTCATAAATGCCAGTGAATCTAATGTTACTGATTTGCCAAGCACTGTAATTTTGTATCTTTTGACCCCCCAATAGTGTCTTATTTCGCCACCAGCTTTTATTGGAATATTTAATGCATCATAATGGTTTAAAATACTATACCCTATGAAGAACTTGGGTATGGGTCTTATTACTATAAACCCTAAATAATTTTTTTTCCAAAATTCACTGCTGTCCTTTGCATTATTTTCAGCCAGTAGATTCTTTGTCAATTCCTTCTTGAAATCCTCAGTATTATAGGCTTGAAAAGAAAATAAGTGTATTCTTACGCACTTATTTCCATAGTTTTTAAAGCATTTAGAGTAATATGCTGAGTAATCTGTAATGTAATCTATACTTATGTATTCCTTTTCAAGCAAAAAATAACGGATTTTTGCTTTTTGGAAATATCCGCTAATATATTTAAAAACAGAATTGTTAGCTATCTCTTTTTTGGTAGTTAGTTCATTATTTGAAGTAAAAATTTGATTTATGAACTCTTCTATAGTATAATTATAAATATTGGGTAAAGGCATAATTTCATAATGTCAACTCCTTTTAAACCTGGTTTCCTACAAATTGAAAGTAAGTTTTTTCAATTCAGTTATATCAAATCGACTCGGCTGTTCTATTTCATCAACCTTTTCTTTGATTTCCTTTCTTATTCTGCTAATTTCGCCGCTTTTGTAAGGCTTGTTCGCAACATAATCCTCATTTACACCTTTTTTCAAAATTTGGTCAATAGTGAATGATTTATTTTGTTCCATTGTGTGTTTCTTAACTTCCTTCTTTATGTTAATTACGTGATAGTTACA
Source organism: Flavobacterium sp. (assembly GCA_030053925.1). Taxonomy (GTDB): domain Bacteria; phylum Bacteroidota; class Bacteroidia; order Chitinophagales; family Chitinophagaceae; genus Parasediminibacterium. The sequence continues at coordinate 17,165 of JASGCX010000002.1, read as the reverse complement.
TTTTCTGTGTAACTGCGAAAATCGGGGTGCAAAAGTATGCTCCTGTTTTAATGTAGCAAAATATATTTCAACTGCCCTTACAAACATAAAATAAAGTCTACACTTTAAATACTGCACATAGCATGTGTGTATAACTTCTATTCTCTGTTAATAATTTCAACATTGCATGCTTCGCAGGTTAGTAGGTTTGATAACCCACCCAGCCACCACACAGGTACGGCTAGTGCAGTAACCCACCGCTCATTATCATAGCTTCACTGCACTTGTGGTGTTGCCGCCATTTTTAACTGTCATACTTTTTGTGGCTATGCAAAACTATGTTAAGTTTGACCTGCCACCAACAGCAACTAATCTTTTATGTTTTGTCTGCTCAATCTTATCAATAAATTCTGAAACTTTACCTCTGTCCATTCCTTTAACATTAATTAGTATTTCAGAAGTTGGTGAAGCAACTTTAACAAATGCTTTTCGTGTCAAAAAAAATGCTGCAACTCCAATTATTCCTAACAGCCCCCCAATTTGTTTTATGTTATTATTTGCGCCTGAAAATAACATCAAAAGTCCAACAAGGGTTAGCACTAACCAAAAAAAATATTTATTTATAACAGACTCACAAGAAGTAATGTGTTCAAGCATTATATTCTTTGTCACTGATGTTTGTAAGCCACGTTTCTCAAAGCAAATTCTATGAGATGTAAGTGTAACAGATTTGTCATTAGATTCTGTAACTATGCTTTCGTCTGCAAATAATACCATTGTAAATTATTTGTTTGTTAGTTTAAATTATGGTTCAACCTCTTTTAATTCTGTACGGTTAATGTAGTCTTTTGTAATATGTGCTTTCTTGTTTTTGAATTCAACATCAGAGTATTTAACATCGCTTGTATTATGAGGCAATATATGCAGCACCATTATTCATTATTTTGTTGGTACGCCATTGCACAGTAGCCTTTGCTGCATACCAACAAGGGCGAAAAAAAGCCCCCGAGTGTTAGGCGGGGCTTTTTTAATTTATGAAGTACGCTTTTACTACTTATTAATCACCAACTGTTGATTACTTACTTGCCCATCTGCAATAATGTTTACCATATAAGTACCACTATTTAGCTTATCGGTTTTTAAAATTGCTTGGTTAGTATTTACTGCATTTTGTGTTAGTACCAGTTTGCCTTGTACATCGTAAACATTAATTACTGCCTTTGCAACATGTGTTTTAAAGAAAATGGTGGCTTGTGATGATGCAGGGTTTGGTGCTATTACAAATGTTGCATTTACATTGTAGAAGTCTATTGATTTAATTTGTGAATAGGTAAAGCTGCCATCCTTATCAATCATTTTAAGGCGATAATAATTCTGACCACTAAGGGGTTGGTTGTCAATAAACGAATAATTATTGCTACTTAATGTACCGTTCGCAAATTTACTTCCTATGCTAAACCAGAAGTTACTTGTAGCACTTCTTTCTATTTCAAATCTGTCTACATTAAATTCACCAGAAGTTGCCCATATTAAACTAACGTCTTTGTTATTTCTATAGGCATTAAAGTTTAATAGCGTTAATGGCAAAACTATTGCTCTTGAACCTACAGTATAATACACAGGCCATTTTGCTTTGTCAACTAACTTAGATTTTACACCGTTTGAAGAAATTTTATCTGAATTAAGTGTTACATAGTTAATTACAGAATTGTTGTCTACATCAATACTTGCAAACGCTACTCTGTCGTCTGTTTTATTATAAGATGGTGTACCCACCGTGTTATTTACTGCAATTGATTTAACTGAGTTATGCTCAATATCATAGCCAAGAATATTATATTGGTTTGTTGATGAATTATAATAGTCAAATGCCATTGAATATGGTGAGTTCTTTGCTAATGTTGGATTTCCAATATTTTCAGTTTCACTTAAGTTGAAAAACTTAGCCACATTACCACTCCCGAAATTATTGGCAACTGTGTCCCAAACATCCATAACATTAATATCCCAATATTGGATATTGTTGCCGCTAGTATTTGTGATTTTGTTGAAGCAGTCATAAATTATATTAGTACCTGTATAATCCCACTCTAAACCATCTGCATATACTGGACCAAGAGATTTAACACCTTGTGTAAAGGTTGGGCTATACAGCATAAAGCGCCCCCAGCTAGCTTTTGCAAAGTCGTAGATATAAATTGATGTATCCTGAGAAGTAGTAACGGCTGCTATTCTTTTACCATCCTTGGAAACTGCCACATTTGCCCAAATCGCCTGACTTTGTAAAACTGTTAGGTTCAATGAAAGAGATGGGTCAACATTTACCGAATACATTTTACTATCAGTGCCTATAAATACGGCAACTCTTCCATTGTCTGTTACACTTGGTTTACTTTTTACAGCTTTGTTTAAAAGTGGGGCAAACGATGTACCTAATGGTGTAGAACGATATAATCCATTAGTATTAGTAGGGTCTGTGTCATAGGATAACAAGTATTCTGTACCAGGATTTGTTGTTAGTAAAGTTGATTTTGATGTAGATGTGCCATCTGTAATACCCACAGCATCAAAAGCTAATCCTGCTTGTGAAGCATCTGCGGCCGTATATAAATCTTTAGCGGCCTGAATGACTGCTAGGCGTAAATCAATAAACTGCGATTTAGTAGTTAAGTATGTAGTCAAGGCTCGGTAGTAAATTTTTTGAGCTTTAAACCTTCCAACTGTTGAGTTTGCAAATAGATAAAAGGCATAATTAGGAATGCCACTATTTGTATGTACACCATAATTATCACCACTTCCAGAATAGTACTCGGTCATATTTCTCGGCTGCCACCCATTTGATGAAAGACTTGTGCCGCCATTATGAGGGTCGCTTAGAGACCTAAGAGCACCAGAAGGGTAATAAGCCAATTTTACTATTGACTCCCCCATAGTCCAATTTGTCGAATCCATCATACAGCCGAATATATCTGCCATTGACTCATTAATAGCACCTGATTGCCCATTATATTCAAGGTTAGCAGAGTTTTGTACAACCCCATGTGTCATTTCGTGACCAGCAACATCAAGCGCACCTGCAAGAGGTTTAAATTTGACATTGCCATTACCATAAAACATAGCTATACCATTCCAATATGCATTGTCTAAGGCAGTTCCATTAGTGTCTACTATATTTACTAATGAATAGATATCCCCCCCATTTCCATCTATTGAATTACGGTTATGATACGTTTTATAATAATCATAAGCAACACCAGCATTATAATGTGCTGAAATTGCTTTGGGATTATTCCATGTGTTATTTACACTAACGATTCCTTGGATGTTAAAGGTATTGCCGTAAGTAAAATTAGCGTTAAAAGTATATATGATACCTGTTTTTGTAGAACTATTATACATTGATTTACTTGCGTCCATTAATACATAGTTAGAACCTTCTTGAAACGTGTTTATAGTTCGACTTATCCCGTTTAAATCAACACCCGTTGCTGTTCTTGGGCCATCTACTGTACAAGAACTTTCAAAACTTTTAATAATTGCACCATTGCTACAATCAATGAAATATTCCCATTTTGCTAAAAGATTGGGACGCACCGTTACATGATAAGCTAGCATTAATGTATCATATCTGTCGTTATCATAAAGCACCGTTTCATATAGTGGGCTGGTATAATCAAGTAGTTTCTTTTCTGTTTCACTTAGCTCTCTAAATTTGTTTTTAGTCTTTAAATCAGCAATAGCATTATCCACAGCACTACTACCAGAAATTACAGGTACAACACTAATATCACTGTTTACTACTTTATATCTACCATTAAATATTTCGGCGTGCCCTTCGCTGTTAAAATGAATATTAAACTCACCGCCATAAATTTTTACACCTTTATATTTTTGACTTAACCTTATGTGTGTTGTACCCAATTCGTCTTTTTCCGAACTTAAAATATTAATGCTTTGTTCATCAACTTCAAGGTGGGTCAAGTACTTTATTTCATTAAGAAAAGCAACGCAAGTATTGGTAATGTCAGTGCCTGTGCGTAATGTATTTTTTACCTTACTAGATAGATTATTATTAAATGCATCTTTTTTCTTTCTAGTAATAAATATGGGTAAGCCTGATTCTTTAGCAATAGTTACATCAAAGGATGTATCTACTGTGTTAAATGTTGATTGATTAATTTTCGATAACTGCTTAAGATTATCGGGTTTATTTAGATTATTTCTACCATCTATTACAGTGGCTTTTGGTGCTTCCTTCAAAACTGTACTATCTGTAAGTGTACGAGATTTGAATTTGTTTGAACCATCTTGGGCTTGAAGATTTAAACTAACTAGTAGAGTAAATACAGTAAGCGTTAAAATTTGTCTCATATTTTTTGTTTTTTGTTACAGGTTTGAGTTATATGCGAATATAGGTATAAAATCAATTTACGTAGCTATAGCTACGTGTTAGTATTTAAGTATTGCGGGTACTTGTGCGGCCATGCAACAATCACCATTAGATAATATAGAACGCTATGTAATTGAAAAAGTAAAAGCGTTTCGGCAGAAAGCAAACATGTCGCAAGCCGACCTTGCTGCACATTTAAACGTTTCTTATGGGTTTATTGGTCAAGTTGAAAATCCTACAAAAAAAGCTAAGTACAATATCAAACATCTTAATGCGTTAGCTATCATTTTCAAATGTTCACCACAAGATTTTTTACCACCAAAACCTTTTGCAATAGCTACCGATGAATAATTTTTATTTACAGTAATATCACATCCTTCGCTTAATATATTAAGGGGCTATAAAAGCCCCTTAATTATTTATTGCCGCTTACCTATCTGCTTCTACCGCATACTGCCCTTCTACAGTGGTTGTGTTTTTGCAAATCAATTTATCGCCGCTAGGTGCAAAGGCACTAGAAAGTTTAATAATAAGGCTGCCGTTGGTTACGGTAAAGCTATTGCCTACTATGGTTGTGCCATCTGCGCTTAGGCCAAATACCAAATTGGTATTGGTGGCTTGTAAGGTAAAAGCACGGTCGGCATTGTAAGGCAAGGTAGCTACTACAGCCGTAGCACCTGCGGCTATACTGCCAGTGTAATTGGTAGATACATCGTTTTTGCCGCCCGGCTTGTACACAAATTGTGCTTGCTTTATGGGGTTGTTTTTATAAATCTGCTTGGCGGCTGCATATACCGTCATTAAAGTATTGTAGCAGTTGTTAAGCACCACAATTCTATCGGCAGTAAGGGTAGGGCGGCCACGTTTAATGAGTTCTTGTGTGGTATTGCTACTGCGTAAGTTGGTAGCAATAGTACCTATACTATCTATTAACTGTTGCTTGCAGCCGCTAGCTAGTAGCTGCGTTTTGTACTTGCCTGCTATAGAATGTAGGCTCTCTAAAAATGCAGCAAACGTGGGCTGCGTACGACTTGCTTTGCCATAATTGCCATTAAATTCTTTAACCACAAGGTCGTTGGTTTTAAAGGCTTTTTTGGTTACAAAATACATTAAATCGTTGTAGGCATCTCTGCCTTGCTGCATTATTTCTGTAACAGTTTGCGTGGCTACAAGCTGTGGACTTAGTACCGCACTGTCTTTTATTACAGATAATGCTGCATTAATTGTTACTTCAAATGCAGAAACAAAATTGGCATCTATGGTGCCATCAAAATTAGAAAAGTCGGTAAGGTTTTGTTCTAGTAAAGCCTTACCAATGTCAGATTGCTCAGCCATGTAAGCATCTGAACCAACGAAGTTGCGTTTTAATTGTGCGTCTTCCATTGTGGTACTATTTAGTGGTAAAAAAATACTTTTGCCAAACGGTGGTATTAAGTAAGATTGATGTTTAATTACTACCGCTAAAATATTAAAAAACTGCATACAAAATATATTTGCAACAATTATTTTTTAATGGATAAATAATTTTCGGCAGCAAATCTCCAAAACGGTGCTTTAATACGTTATTAATAGCTAATTATATTTGATGCAAGATGCAGGGGTTAAAAGCTGTGTACACAATCTAGTTTATACGCATTTCGCCAAAATTTATACGCCCCCAATGTATAGCAATTTTTATATTGTTGTCGCTTAGCTGAGGCTTGTAGGCACTTAGCAGATACTGTACGGCACTTAGCTGAAGGTTGTAGGCACTTAGCAGATACTGTACGGCACTTAGTTGAAGCTTGTAGGCACTTAGCAGAGGCTTGTAGGCACTTAGCTGATATTGTACGGCACTTAGCAGAGGCTTGTAGGCACTTAGCTGATACTGTACGGCACTTAGTTGAAGGTTGTAGGCACTTAGCAGATACTGTACGGCACTTAGTTGAAGGTTGTAGGCAGTTAGCAGATACTGTACGGCACTTAGTTGAAGGTTGTAGGCACTTAGCAGATACTGTACGGCACTTAGCAGAAGCTTGTAGGCACTTAGCTGATACTGTACGGCACTTAGCAGAGGCTTGTAGGCACTTAGCAGATACTGTACGGCACTTAGCAGATATTGTACGGCACTTAGTTGAAGCTTGTAGGCACTTAGCAGATACTGTACGGCGGTTAGTTGAAGGTTGTAGGTGGGTTGCCGGTATTTGTAGCCGCTTAGTTAGTGTTGGTGGGCTAGGTATTAATACAAAAGCCCCACAAAATGCGTTGGCTTAGCCCTTTGTAAAGAAGTTTGCCATTAGTTCTGCTTGTTTTAAAACTGTTTCAATTGCTTTGGCTTGTTTGTCTGGCGGATAACCCCACTTTGTCAATGTCCGCTTTACAATTACCATTAGTCTTGCTCTTGCACTTTCTCTAATTGTCCAGTCAATAGTTGCGTTGGCTCTTACTTTGTCTGTAATTTCTCTTGCAATTTCTTTGAGTTGGTTGTCACCCAAAATCATAACTGCACTGTCGTTTACTTCTAAGGCATTGTAAAAAGCAACTTCATCTTTTGTCAATCCCAATCGTTCACCTTCTTTGTCGGCTTCTTTAATTTCTTTTGCAATGTTGATGAGTTCTTCAATAATTTCTGCCGTTGTCAGCAAGTTGTTTTGGTAACGCTTTATTGCACCTTCCAACATTTCCAACAATTTTTTACTCTTTACCAAATTGGTTTTGGAACGTGTTTTTATTTCGTCATTCAGTAATTTCTTTAAAAGTTCTAACGCCAAATTTTGGTGCTTCATTCCTTTTACTTCTAAAAGAAATTCGTCTGATAAAATTGAAATGTCTGGTTTTGCCATACCAGCGGCTTCAAAAATATCCATCACTTTGTCTGAACTTAATGCTTCATCAACTATTTGTTTGATGGCTGTTTCAAAGCCCTCACCCCCGCCTTTCCCAAAAGGAGAGGCGCCATCAAATTTTACAAGTCGTGCTTTTACCGCTTGAAGAAATGCAATGTCGTCCTTTATTTCTATTGCCCTTGGGTGTGGAATGGACAATGCAAAGGCTTGACTTAATAAAGTTACTTCTCTTATAAAACGCATTTTACCGTCTTGTAATCCTAAAATGTGTTCTTCTGATTGCAGTATGATTGACATTTTTTCTTTTGCTTCTACTTTGAAAAAACGTTTGTAATTAAACTTGAAACTATTTGCATAATAGGCTTCGGGTTCTTCAGCAACAATGTTTTTTTGTGTTTTTGCTTCTTCATTAAAAAACTGTTGAACTACTTCAAATTTTTCGTTCATCAATGCAATTGCTTTTTCTAAATCCAAAGTTGGTTCGCCTTTTCCACCTGCATCTGAATAAAAAGACAATGCTGTTTTCAAGTCGGTTGCAACACCCAAATAGTCTACAATTAAACCGCCTGGCTTGTCTTTAAAAACTCGGTTTACCCTTGCTATGGCTTGCATTAAATTATGGCCTCTCATTGGTTTATCAATGTAAAGTGTGTGCAAACAAGGAGCATCAAAACCTGTTAGCCACATATCACGCACAATAACCAAACGCAAAGGGTCGGCAGGGTCTTTCATTCGTTCTGCTAAATTCTTGCGTTGTTGTTTTGTTGTGTTGTGGCGTTGCATTTCGGGACCATCTGCACTTGTTGAAGTCATTACAACTTTTATTGCTCCTTTGCTCAAATCCTCATCGTGCCATTCGGGTCTTAAAGCAATAAATTCTTTGTATAAATCGGCTGCAATTCTGCGGCTCATTGCTACAATCATTCCTTTGCCATCAAATACTTTTTGGCGTTGTTCACAATGAGTTACAATGTCTTTGGCTAAATTTTTTATGCGTTCTTCATTACCTACAATTGCCTCTAGCTTTGTGTATTTGGCTTTGGCTTTTTGTTGGTCTGTTATTTCTTCATCTTCTTCAAGTTCTTTGTCAAACTCTTCAATCAAGCGTTTGCCTTCTTCATCTAAATTCACTTTTGCCAAACGGCTTTCGTAATAAATACGAACTGTTGCACCATCGGCAACCGCTTGTGAAATATCATACACATCTACATACTGTCCGAAAACTTGTGGCGTATTTACGTCTGTGCCTTCAATTGGTGTGCCTGTAAAACCAATGTAAGTAGCATTTGGCAAAGCATCCCTCATATATTTGGCGAAGCCATACGCAATGCGTTCGCCAATTTTTTCTTTGGTATCTCTGTCTTTTACTTCTTTGATGGATGCTTCAAAACCGTATTGAGTTCTATGGGCTTCGTCTGCTATTACTACAATATTTTTACGTGCTGAAAGTTGCTCGTAAACTGATTTTTGGTCTTCGGGTAAAAACTTTTGAATGGTGGCAAACACAATTCCACCACTTGCCACTTTTAGCAATTCTTTTAAATGCGCTCTGTCTTTGGCTTGTACTGGTTCTTGCCTTAGTAGTTGTTTTGAGTTTGCAAAAGTGTCAAACAATTGGTCGTCCAAATCATTACGGTCGGTAATAACTAAAATGGTTGGGTTTTGCATTTCGGGTGCTGTTATTAATTTGCCCGAATAAAAAACCATACTCAAACTTTTGCCCGAACCTTGTGTGTGCCAAACTACACCGCCTCTTTTGTCTCCAAGCCCCCCCAGCTCCCCCCGAAGGGTGGAGAGAAAAACCTGATGCCCTTAAAGTGGATTGCACCGCTTTGTTTACAGCATAATATTGATGATAAGCAGCTAACTTTTTAACGGTTTCTATTTGTGTAATATTGTCTGAACTATGATTTTTAGGATTGGTATGATTAACTTGATTTTGTAGCGTTTTTTCAAAGACGATAAAGTTTCGTACTAAGTCAAGGAGTGTTGCAGGGTTCAACATTCCTTTTAATAGTATTTCTAATTGTGGAATAAAACGTGATGCTTCTTTTTTACCGTCAGAAGTCTTCCAGTTCATAAATCTTGTAAAACCTGCCGAAACGCTGCCTGCTTTACATTCCATTCCGTCTGATATTACGCATAAGGCATTGTAGGTAAATAAACTTGGAATGGTTGATTTGTAGGTTTGCAATTGGTCAAACGCTTTTCGCATGGTGGCGTTTTCGTCTGCTGCATTTTTTAGTTCAATTACTACCAATGGCAAACCGTTTACAAACAGCAACACATCGGGTCTTTTGTTTTGATTTTTTTCTACTATGGTGTATTGATTAACGCATAAAAACTGGTTGTTCAACGAATTTTCAAAGTCCATTAAAGCCACTTCATAACTGCGTTCAAAGCCGTCTTGCTGATAAGGTATTTTTACTTTTTCTACTAATAGTTGGTGAAAGGTTTCGTTGTTGTGCAACAATTCAGGCGAATAAATCCGCAATACTTTTTGAATGGCTTGCTCTTGTGCATTGTGGGGAATATTAGGATTAAGAACCGCAACCGATTTGCGTAAACGCTCCACCAAAACAATTTGCTCAAAGTTTTCTCTTTCTGCTTGCTCTGCACCGGGAGCAATAGCCAAGCCGTGCACATACTCCCACCCCATAGATTGAAGCACCTCCAATGCAAATGTTTCTATTTTATTTTCTGTTATTGGTTTACTCACGGCTTGTTTGTTTTATTTTGGTGTTCGTGATTGCTTTGCAATTCATTTTCTGTAAAATTTATCATCGTTCCATTTTGCGGGATTATTTATAATATAATTTGAAATCATTTGATATGATTGGTCATTGCGGATAATGTGTTCATAGTAATTGCGTTGCCATAATTTACCAAAACGGGCAGGGGCAAGCCCAGCACCTACATTTTTCGATTTATAAATATTCAAACATCCATTTGCAACCAACGATTTGTATGCACCCACAATATCCGAAACCGTAGGGGCAGGGCTTGCCCCTGCCCTAATATCGCCATCGTGTGCCCTAATATCGCCATCGTGTGCCCTAATATCGGCATCGTGTGCCCTAATATCGTCATCGTGTGCCCTAATATCGTCATCGTGTTTTATTTCATTTTGGGCGTTATCATTTTGGGCGTTATCATTTTGGGCAACCGCAAGGGTTGCCCCTACCCTAATATCGTCATCGTGTTTTATTTCATTTTGGGCGTTATCATTTTGGGCAACCGCAAGGGTTGCCCCTACGTTGTTCAACACAATAATTCCATGCATATGATTTGGCATTATTTGAAATACATCTAATTCAAAATTGGGAAACCGTTCCGTCAATTTTATCCATTCGTTGTATGCAATTTCTCCAAATTCGTTTAATATCATTGTCGGGGCAATCCCTTGCGGCTGCCCTTTACCATTTTGGGCAGGTGCAAGCCCAGCCCCTACGGCAATATCCCCAAATCTGCAAATTCTATCTTCGCAACATATTGTAATAAAATACGCACCTGCCTGAGAATAATCGTATCCTTTTAATCGGATAGACCTGCGATGGTGGATATTTGGATTATATTTATTCATATTCTTTTTTTAAAGGGCAGGGGTAAGCCGTGCACATACTCCCAACCCATAGTTTGAAGCACTCCAATGCAAATGTTTCTATTTTATTTTGTGTTATTGGTTTACTCATTGTCAGTTATATTTAATTGTTTGGCAATAAGTGTTAGAAATTCTTCTCTATTGGGTAGGTAAAGTTGGTATTTGCTTACAAAAAGTTGCGATGAAATATTGTGCATAGCATATTGCACCAATAATTCATCTTTTTCTTTGGCTAATACAATTCCAATAGGTGGATTGTCTCCTTCGGTATATTCTTCGGTTTCAAAATACCCGAGATACATATTCATTTGTCCAACCGCTTCGTAGCCCGCTTCTTCTTTTTTTAGGTCAATTAGGACAAAACATTTTAAAATGCGGTGATAAAAAACCAAATCCACATAATGAGAACGATTGCCCAACACTATTCGGTATTGCCTACCTATAAAAGCAAAACCTTTACCTAATTCCAATAAAAAATGCTCTAAATTTTCAATAATTCGCTTTTCAAGTTCGGTTTCGGTTAGGTGGTATGGTTCGGGTATTTTTAAAAAATCCAATACATAGGGTTCTCTTAAAATATCGGTCGGTTTTTCTATTAACTGTCCTTGCTTGGCTAATTCCAAAATTCCGTCCTTATCTTTTGAAGCTGCCAAACGCAGAAAAAGCGATGATTTTTTCTGCCGTTTCAGTTCGGGAATTGACCATTTTTCGTTAATGGTTTGTTGCAAGTAAAAATTACGCTCCAACTTGTCCGAAATTTTGAGCAATTCTACATAATGCGACCAACTCAAAAGGTGAGAAGCCTTCTCACTTATTGGAAATTCGGTATAAAATAACCGCATATAAATGAGATTGCTTCGGCTAAAACCTTTGCCTAAAGCCATTGCCAAATCTTTTGAAAGATTATTGATAAGTGCTTTTCCGTATTCGGCTTTCGTTTTCCCTTCTTGCTCAAACTCAATAATGTACTTGCCTATTTGCCAATAGGTTTCTACTAAAGCCTTGTTTACAGCAGATGATGCGTTAAACTGCCCTTGCTTATAGATTTCGGCAATTTGGCTCACCAAAATGCTGTAATCGTTGTTGGAATTTTCGGTGATTGGCTTCATTTGTTCAGTTCAAATTTACGCTTACTTCCCCACTCAGCAACTTTGGCAGCAAGGTATCTCGGGTTCTGCCCATTGCCAAACCGTGCATATACTCCCACCCCATAGATTGAAGCACTTTAATGGCAAAGGTTTCTATTTTATTTTCTGTTATTGGTTTACTCACTTATTTTCTATTTTTAATTTTGTGTTCGTGATTGCTTTGCAATTCATTTAGGCTACCAGTTTTTCCTGCATAATTGGTTGATGTCTTTGATCCCAAAGAATAACTTTTGCTCCCTTACTTTCTAAAGCGTCCAAATATTCTTGCTTCGTTTCTTTATCTACATTATTTACAATTGCTAAACCCATCAATTCTTTACCAGATATTTTTTCTCTTGCGGGTTTAATATCGTCCCATCCAAAAAGAAAGTTTGGAACATTTATTTTATTTAATGAATTAAATGATTTTATCACTAACTCTTTATTTCTACCTGCTATTTGAAAATCAAAATTAAATTCAATTCCAGTAGAGCCTTTAGCTATAAATTGTGGCGTATAAATAATGTTTTGTTCGTCTAAATATGCTTTTACATCTTCTTTAAATAATGAAGAAACGGTGTGTTTAGCCATCATTGCCATATCTGAAATTTCAGAAATAGCACATATTAGATTATGTTTCTTTTGAGGAAAGTCTTTTTGATTTCCAGTTGTTTGTAATTCATTATCCACTAATACTACACCATAATTTAGCAAAACCATATCCATCCATTCTTTCCTTTTGGGAGAACGGGTTACAGGTGAACCAGCTAGTTCTAAATTACTAAGCGTTAAGCCATCATCAGAAAGTATTATTCTGTTGTTTTCCATTTTAGCATATATCTCAATGTTGTCATTAAATAATCCTAAAAATGGCGTAGAAATGGCACTCCAACCAGTTTTTTCATCTTTGGTTACAAAGGTTTTTTCTCTCAACCAATTGTAGTATTCTTTTATGCTGTTGTCTATCCAATTCATAATAGCAATGTATTTACTTGAATGTTTGTTTCAATATTTATAGTTTTAGCAAACGACTTTATAATATTTGCAAAAGTATTATTGAAGTTTGCATCATCATTTATTTCTTTTATTTCAAACTCATCAACAGTTAAAGGAATTGCCCAAGCCAAAGACGTATACCCTTGAATGTGGTAATGTATATGATGCTCGTTATTGTCAAAATATTTACCTGCATAAGGATGAAACTTTTCAGGTAAAAACGCATTTATTTCTTCGGGGTTTTTATGACCACTATTGTAATCTATCCTCAACAAACCTGTTTTACTATCGTTTTCTTGACGATGGAAACTGATGCGAATAGTACTCTTTTTACTTTGCTGAATTTCTAACAAAAAAGTAAACTCATCATCTTGTTCTGAAACGAGTTCATAACGGAGATTGAATGGGAAAACTTGATTGATTGTCAATTTATCAAGTAATACCTCCTTCTCCACAATTTTCTTGGGAAGTTTGAGTAAGTATTCAGCTTGTTCGTTTGAAATCTTCATCATCTAATTTTTATAATTTTACGCTTACTTCCCCACTCATCAACTTTGGCAACAAAGTATCTCGGGTTCTGCACATAGCCAAACCGTGCATATACTCCCACCCCATAGTTTGAAGCACCTCAATAGCAAATGTTTCTATTTTATTTTCTGTTATTGGTTTCATTTGTCAATTGTTTTCTTGATTGCTTTATCAAAATCACTTTCAATCAGTTTGTCTTGTGCAATTATAAATTTTTCATACTCACTTTCAGCTAATGCTAATGCAACTTGGCGCGATACTTTACCTTGATGGTTTAAAACTACCTCTTCGTTAAATTGCAAAAAGGCATCTAATTTTACTATCCAATCTTTCATAAACATTACAATACCTTTCAATGCTTGGCTTTCTGCATAATCTAAATACATCGTTACTATTCTGTTCAAACCGTTTAATTCTTTTTCGTTCAAATAATTTTTGGCAATGCCCACATCGGTTTTTCTAATGCTGCCTTTGGGTGCATTTTTCCAATTGGTTAAGCCCATATTTTCTTTGGTACTTTTTACTCTTGCAGCAATAAGTTCGGCAGCAGTTTGACCAGTTATTGCCCAATGCAGTTTGTTTTGAACTGTGGCAAAGAAATCTTTGGTACTTTGTGTTTCCACATTGTAATCGGCACTGCATTGTGCGTAGATATCGGTTATTTTTTGGTAAAACCTGCGTTCGCTGCTTCGTATATCCCTAATACGGGCAAGCTGTTCTTCAAAATAATCTTTACCAAAAATGTTGCTTGGGTTTTTTAAGCGTTCATCATCCATCGTAAAGCCTTTAATGATGTATTCTTTCAACCTTTCGGTAGCCCAAATCCGAAATGCTGTTGCTTGGGTGCTATTTACCCGATAACCCACCGATATAATGGCATCAAGATTATAGAATTCTATTTGCCTGTTTACTATTCTCTCTCCTTCGGTTTGAACTTGTGCAATTTTTGCACAAGTTGCTTCTTTGCTCAATTCGTTTTCGGCATAAATATTTGCCAGATGCTTTGTTACTACGCTTCTATCTACCCCAAACAAATCGGCAATTTTTTGTTGGGTTAGCCAGATGGTTTCATTTTGTAGATAGATTTCTACCTTTACTTTGCCATTTGGTGTGGTGTAAAGCAAAATTTCATTGAAGCCTTCTGATGGTGTTATGCTTTTCTTCATTTATCTTGAACACGATTTTTATTGATTACAGGACTGACAAGATTTTTATTGTAAACCCTTTTAAAATCTAAACTTTTTGAACCAAAATTAATGAGCAAACCATCTGCAATATTATATGCTTCGCAATAATTGATGGCTTGTGCTTTATGTACATCCAATAACTGTTCTATGGCTTTAATTTCAACCATTACTTTTCCTTCCACAAAAAAATCCACTCTTCTTGTACCTATATTTTCTCCTCTATAAAACAGCTCCATTTCCTTTTCTCTTTCAAAACCTAAACCTTGAAATGTAAATTCAATTGCCAAGGCTCTTTGATAAATGACTTCTTGAAAACCATTACCCAATACCTTATGCACCTGCATTGCACACCCTATTATTTTGTGGGTAAGTGCATTTATATCTGTTTCATTTTTTAAAATCATGTTCATAATTCAGTTTTGTTTACTATCATTTTGTCTTGAACACGATTTATATGATTTCTTGATAGACAAGATTTTTAAAGTCATAATTTTAATCGTGTTCATCTTATAATCTATTTAATCGTGTTCAGACGAATTTTACCCTCACCTCTCCACTCATCAACTTTGGCAACAAAGTATCTCGGGTTTGGGTTAAGGTCCGGATTTGGGTTTGGTTTGATTTTATTTTTTGAAAATATGCTTTTGCAATTTCTTCAAATTCTTGAATTAATTTAATAGGCGGCAATTCTGTTTCCAATTCGTGGACATTGTTCCTGTTTAATGTTGGGACGGCAGAACCACCATTCAATGATTTCAAGTCTAAGGTTTTAAGAAAGAAAAACGTAAACAAAGGTGTTGCCCTATTAAATTCAGAAACATAAAGCGATGTATTTAGTGGCCAAAAATCTTCTTCAATATAAAAAACATCACCAAGAGAACCACTTCTACCTGTTGTAACGCCTGGAGCTTTTACTTTAAATTCATTATGAGTTTCGGTAACTCCACTTGAAGTTACAATTGGATATTTTCCTTCTATACGATTTTGAGTTGGTAAATCAAACCCTCTTTGAAGTTTAAACAAATCTAAAACAGTCCCTATTTCCCAACTTTCCTCTGCCCCTTCTACAAACCACTTTCTAAAAAGCGTTTCAGCCAATTGCTCTAAGGTTTTGTTTTGGCGGTGTAGCAGGTCTATTTTATCATCTAAACTGCTAAGGATGGAGGCAATGGCGGTTTGTACGGTAAGGGGGGGTAGTAGAACGGTAATTTGAGAAAATGTTTGCTTTGTAATTGTATCAAATACAGCCCCATAAGCAACAGAAATAAAATTTGCAAGATTGGCTTTTAATAAATAATAAAGGAACTCATTTGAGGTTAAATCTTCTTTTGCATTAATACCATAATTAGATTGATTAAAAGCCATATCTCTACCAAGCATAGAAATAACACCAACTGTACCTCTTGCCGAAATAATTATTTGACCTTTTTTTAAAATTTTGGTACTACTTTCTTTTAATCCTTTTTCTGTAATTTTTTTCTCTGCATCAAAACAATATTTCAGACCTGTATTAAAATCAGTAACAGATAACCAAGGTATATCACCACCCCAATACTCAGGATTAGATGTACTTGGTGTACCCCCTCCAATAAGCTCTACTATATCCCCTAACCTACATTTCTTCCACCCACTCTCCGCCTCAATTCCCTCGCTATTTATATGTTCTTTGAGAGCCGGTTCATTAATTATCACATATTTTTGAGAAATGTTAGCTTGAAAATCGGCAGGTATTTTTTTCCAAAGCATAATGCTCACGTTATAGGGCAGGGCGCTGTTTTCAAAAGCTTCCACGGCATCGGCAATTGCGTTTGGCGCGGCATCGAAAGCCACTAGATCGAGGTCTGAGTTTTTGTGTGCCGTAAATTTCACACGTGAGCCATACGCCCACACGGTATTACTCGGTAAGTATGTTGCCAGTATGTGCTTTACTATGGCCAAATGTTTTGGTTCAATATCTAACAATAGCTCTATATCCATGTTTGGCTGGTCATTTTTTCATACAAAACAATGGCATCATTAATAAACTCAGGTATAACTTCCAGCGCCTCTTCGGCCTTTGTTTCTGAATAATCGTGACTCGAACCAATGCGTTTTTGATTGTAATTGTCCCATGTTTCAAAATCGGTAATTACCAAATTTTCGGCAGCCAATCTGAAAATCGGCCTTGGCCCATTGGGAACTTCTGTTAATCCGGTTTCGTGCTCCAAATATTTTTTCAAATGTTTCCAAAGGGTATCAAAACAAGTTTCGAATCGTTGAATACACGACTCCACAATTGATTCTTTATCCGTTATTAAGAGTTCGGGTCTATTTAATGATTCAAGGTAATCATCATATCGCTCTGCAAGTCGTTGTAAAGCATTTCTAAATTTCGTGTAGTCTATGCTTGTATTCATATACGTATAAATTTCATTGTTTTCAAGTAACTTATTTCACTAAGTCGTCTTTTGGATTTTGGTTATCGCCGTATAGGTCAATGGCAGAGATTGCATCAGCATCGGTGCTGTCATGTATTCGCCGTCAAACCAATAG
>JASGCX010000120.1 GCA_030053925.1 Flavobacterium sp. | reverse complement strand
CCACCTTCTTTACTTTTTTCTTCCCTGTATTATACAGCAAGCTTTCATCAAAAAAAATTGCCGATGCTGCGGGGTTATCAATATTATCGCTGGCTATTACTGCAGCGGTATGAAACAGCGCATTAAACTAGCGCAAGCCATTTTTGCAGATACCAATGTGCTACTACTTGACGAGCCTTGTACCAACTTAGATGTTACAGGTTACAAGCTCTACAACCAACTCATAAGTACTTATTGCGCTCATAAACTCATTATAGTTAGCAGTAACTACTTGCAAGAGTATGGCTTTTGCAAAGCGCAGATTTTGATAAGTGATTACAAGTAAACTTTTTTGAGAGCGTATTATTTTTTCTTTTCTTGAGCCGAAAAGTTTTCCTTAATCATTTTTGGCTCAGTTTTAATAATCTTCGAAGTGTCAATTTTAATGACAACTACATCTTGCTTTGGCTTTGCAACAGTTACTGCTGGCTTATTATTTTCCATAAAATATTTTTTTTGATTAATAGAATCAATATCGTTCAATATTTCTTTATAGTTTATTATTTCTGTTTTATTAACATCTTTTGAACTTGGATACAAATTTACAAATCCTATGCACAAAACGAAGGGAAATAAAGCTTTAAGCGCTTTGGTAAACGCTTGATAATAATATCTAGATTTTACTTCAAATAATTGTTGGTTATTAGCCACAGTTTTTTCTAACTCTTCAAGATAGGTCGTTTTAACATAGGCATTAATTACGGCTTCGTCTGTTGTTTGAAGTTCAGTTTCATACTTCAATCTAATATCCTTATAGAAAACCTTGGGCAAATTAAGATATGCAACATCAATCGGTTTGAATAACAAATAACTATTACGAAGCGACTGAATGAAAAAATAGAAAGATACACAGAGAAAAACTAAGTAGATGTATATCCAATATCCTAATTCGCTATGTTTCTCTATAGGAAACTTAATTGTTTGAATTAAGAAAACTGTTATTGGTGAATACATGAGTAGAATTACATTAAACTTCTCTAATGTCTTTTTATAATTTTGATAGTAAAAGTCAAGACTCTTTTCATTTTGAGAAATCTGTTCGTTTATACCTAAGATATTATCCATCCTTCTTTCAGTTTTAAATATGCACTATTTAATTTCACTTACTTCTCATCCACCTTCGCCGCTTTTTTCTTCCCTGTATTATACAGCAAGCTTTCATCAAAAAAAATTGCCGATGCTGCGGGGTTATCAATATTATGGCTGGCTATGGTGTACACATTTTGGCTCAACTGCACTGTTAGTGGCTTGCGAAATGCATAAAGTATTCTATTCGGCATTAATTATTTTTTGTTGTCAATGTCTATTTAAGTTTTTGTTAGTTGAATAAGTTTCCTTGATAAGAAGTTGAAGTTCTATTAACAGACGACTGTTTGTTTAATATTTTCTCTAATGTTTCTCGAATATTGTCTTGCGTTATGATTGTGATGTCTTTTTGTTCTTTAATTAGTTTTCTATTTAAGTCAAACATTGGGTTGCTTTCGTCAATATGTTCATCATACATTACAGCCCTGGGAATATTGTATTGGTTTGCATACCCCATTGCTAACCTTGCGCCACTATCGAGTTTTTTACCTTGTAAATTTGGATGTAAATCAGCCGAGTTTTGGGCATAACTTGCAGCTAAAACAATTGTGTCGCAGAATAATGCTTGTAATCGGTCTCTTTCTTTGTAGCGACTACTTAGTTCCATTGGGCTTTTAAAATCTGTTCCATATTCCGAAACAAGCAGCCCACCTTCTTCTACAATTTGAAACGCTAATCCTTTGTTTCTTGCTGGCATTATATTGTTTAGTGGGCTGGGTAAAATAGCAACAGTATTACCATTTGAATCTAAAGCTTGTTGATGCGAAATGCTATCGCAACCAAAAGCCAAGCCACTTACTATTGTTGCACCATTTTTAACAAACTGGTCAACAATTTTTCTTTCTCTTTCTTCTATATTGCCTACAGGGTTTAAAAGTCCAATTACTGTAATGTTAGAATTATCATTACTCAATAAGTCAAGTTTTCCTTTGTAATAGAGAAAAATAGGTCTTTCGTTTTCTTTAACATTGCCACGATGTTGTGGAAAATTTGGGTCGCCCAAAGCAACAAAACCATCACAATATTTTTCAAACTTTTCTATAATTTTCGATTCAAAATTTCTTTTTAATCGTTCAAATTCATCTTCGCTTGTGGGTTCTGTTTTGATAGTTCTGTTTAGTAAAGACACGATTGTTTCAACACTTTCGTTACCTTTTAAATTTTTCACAATCCAAGTGTTTCCAATTCCTTTGTAGAATTTGGCTGTAAGAATATTTAATGCGTTATCTGTATATTTCATTGTTACAAAGCTATTTATTTCTTGAAACGGTTTTTCCAAAAGAGTAAAAAGTAACAGAATTGGCTCCATTGTCAATTAATGCTTGAATTGCATCTTCGTCAATGTTTACACGCTTTGTGTATAAGTCATCTATGAGTAAAATGTCTTTGCCTTTTGCTTGTTCAGAAATTGTACAGGTGTCTTTTGTAATTCCTGGGTAAGGTAAATTTCCTTCACCACCTTCACCATTTCTGTCTAAATGCGTTGTTCTTGTGTGTGTATGTCTAATAATGTATTTCGTTCCATTTTCAAAATTTGACAATTTATCAACAACATTACTGATAGTTTCTCTAAAAAGCAGTTGGTCTTTTCTATAATAACTTTCTGCTTTTGACCGAGGAACAACACAAATTGTAAGTTTGCTTTTTCCTGTTTGTTTCAAAATTTTTTGGCAAATCTTCATTAAGTATTGAGGAAAGTTGTTGGTTGGCATTTGGTAATCTTTCAGGAAATGAATCAACATCATTTTTTAAAGTCCAAATCATATTTTCTATTGTGTTTTGTATTTTCCACGCCCCACCGCTATTATTATCGGAGTGATAAAATGCAGTAATATTGCTTTTAAGAAATATCCCAACCAACCTAATTTCACCAGAATCATTGACAAAAAATCCTGTGTTCATAGCCCTTCCGTTTCGTCTTTGGCCAATCAATATTCGGAAATTCGCTTCTTTTTCTTTTGGTATACTATACCATTGGTTCTCTGATAAAATTGTAAAATTGTTCATTTCTTATAGATTGATTGGGCTTGTACTTAAAATACCTGCTTTTATAGTGTCTGCAATTTCGCTTTCTTCATTTTCAAAAGCAATAACGAAATTGTGTTTTAAAATTTGTTTATTTTTTTGTCATTGTTGCCTAACGCTCTGCAAAAATATCAATCAATTTGTCTGTAAGTTCGAAGTGTTCTAATGTTGTAATTGCACTGTTTTTTCTACAATTTGCAACTAAAACAGTCTTGTTTGTTTTTGAATTTAGTTTGGTTTCGTAAAAAATTTGTTGTAGTACGCTTCCTTTTCTTTGATTATTTTTTTGTATTCGGTTTGTGTAAAATTTGGAACAACGAATTGAAGATTACTGAGATTAAAACGTATGTTTCGACTGTAGGTTATGTAGATACTTGATTTTGTTACAGATTGGGTTGCCTTCTTGCATGCAAGAAAGTTAGGATAATTGGTATCAACCAATGTTCCGTCCATATCAAAGAATAAAACTGCTAATCCCTTACATGAAAACATTAGTACTAAAAATAGATCTTCAATCTAAAAAAATGTTTCGGTAATTAGGCACCAAACGCAATCCCTTCATACACATCTTTTAACGCTAGCTGACAATCAATATCGGCAAAGTCAACCACTTCTTGCATATCTTCAAACAAGTTGTAGGTAAATAGCGTGTTACTGTTTTGTCTGCTAAACACCTCAATCATTGGCTGTTCTTGCGATACTAACAGGTAGTAACGCAGCGATTTTATTTTACGGTAAATGTGAAACTTTTTAGAGCGGTCGGCGGTTTCGGTACTTGGCGATAACACTTCAACAATAATCAAGGGATTGCGTACAAAATAAGAATCTTCTTTATCAGCAGTATCGCAACTTACCACTACATCGGGGTACATGTACACATTATCACTCTCTAACGCCACTTTTATCCCTTCATTAAATACATCGCAGCCATTGGTTTCAAATGTATCTGCAAACTTTCGCCAAATTTTAGAAGCAATTTTGCTATGCACTTTGCTGCCACCTGCCATAGCAGTTACTTCGCCATTGTAAAATTCAAAACGTTCGTGGCTTTCTGCTTCTAGTGCCACATATTCTTGGTAAGAGTAGTGTTGAAAAATATTGGTTGCTGCGTTCATAAAAATTAATTGATTAAAGCAATTAAACAAGGTATTTGACAATTAAAATTACCACAGACTTGTAAATGTTTTGTCCATATCAAAGAATAAAACTGCTAATCCCCTACATGAAAACATTAGTACTAAAAATAGATCTTCAATCTAAAAAAATGTTTCGGTAATTAGGCACCAAACGCAATCCCTTCATACACATCTTTTAACGCTAGCTGACAATCAATATCGGCAAAGTCAACCACTTCTTGCATATCTTCAAACAAGTTGTAGGTAAATAGCGTGTTACTGTTTTGTCTGCTAAACACCTCAATCATTGGCTGTTCTTGCGATACTAACAGGTAGTAACGCAGCGATTTTATTTTACGGTAAATGTGAAACTTTTTAGAGCGGTCGGCGGTTTCGGTACTTGGCGATAACACTTCAACAATAATCAAGGGATTGCGTACAAAATAAGAATCTTCTTTATCAGCAGTATCGCAACTTACCACTACATCGGGGTACATGTACACATTATCACTCTCTAACGCCACTTTTATCCCTTCATTAAATACATCGCAGCCATTGGTTTCAAATGTATCTGCAAACTTTCGCCAAATTTTAGAAGCAATTTTGCTATGCACTTTGCTGCCACCTGCCATAGCAGTTACTTCGCCATTGTAAAATTCAAAACGTTCGTGGCTTTCTGCTTCTAGTGCCACATATTCTTGGTAAGAGTAGTGTTGAAAAATATTGGTTGCTGCGTTCATAAAAATTAATTGATTAAAGCAATTAAACAAGGTATTTGACAATTAAAATTACCACAGACTTGTAAATGTTTTGGCAAATAATTTATAAGTTACTACCTCAAGTATTTATCGTCGGCTTGCTATCAACAAATTCAAGTCGGTGTATTTAAGGTCAAATTTTTGGCTGATGTAAAAATCTGTCAATGCGCCTTTGAATAAATAAATACCTTCTCTCAAATTAATATTGTGCCATATCATTTCGTCCAAGCCACCGTTATCGCTAATGTCTAGCATTAAAGGCATCAACACATTACTAATGGCTTGGCTAGCAGTACGTGCAAAACCACTTGGAATATTAGGCACGCAATAGTGTATTACATCATGCTTAACAAAAACAGGGTTTTGATGGCTTGTTAATTCACTAGTTTCAAAGCAGCCGCCTCTATCGATGGCTACGTCTAAAATAATGCTACCTGGTCGCATGGCTGCAACCATTTCTTCGGTTACAACTATTGGTGCTCTACCAGTTTCGTTGCTTAAAGCGCCAATGGCAACTTCACAAGTTTTTAATTGTTTGGCTAAGATGCGTGGTTCTAAAACGCTCGTCCACACACGGTGGCCTAAGTTATCTTGCAACTGTTTTAGGCGGTACACATTATTGTCAAATACTTTTACACTAGCCCCAAGTGCCAAGGCATTACGTGTGGCCGTTTCGCCTACAATACCAGCACCTACAACTACAACTTTGGTTGGTGGTACACCGCTAATACTACCAAGCAATACGCCTTTACCTTTATTAAAACTGCTTAAATATTGCCCTGCAATTAGCATCAAAGCACTACCAGCAATTTCGCTCATGCTGCGTACTATTGGGTAAGTACCGCTATCATCTTTTAAGTTTTCGAAACTGATGGCAGTAATTTTTTTCTCCATCATTTTCGCTATAATACAAGCTTTTAAAGCCGAGTGGTGAATGGGCGAAATGATGGTTTGATTCATTTGCAGTAAGCCCATGTCTTCTTCTACAACTGGTGCACTTTTTATTAATAATTGCGCTTTGTACACTTCTGCTTTACTGTACACAATTTTGGCTCCGGCCTCGCTGTAATCTTTGTCTTTATAATGGCTTGCTAGCCCTGCATTGCTTTCTAGCATTACATGGTGGCCATTACTTACCAATACACCAACGGCTTCGGGTGTAAGCGCAATACGGTTTTCTTGAAAGGCAAACTCTTTTGGTATGCCAATATCTAGTTTTGCACCTTGCGGTTTTACATCTAAAGTTTCTTCTAAGGTTTCGTAACTAAACGATGTAGAAATATACGGTTTGGTGGTAGCCATTGATGATAATAAATTATAAGTGTGAGCAAGTTACTATTGAAATTTGATTAATGAACCATACATGCCGATAATTTAATGAACCGTTATTTGTCTGGTAGCTGCATCTAGCAATTGTATGGTAATGTTTACCACATCATCGGGTAATAAATCTGGGGCTTTTTCGGGCCATTCAACTAGGCACAAATCGCCTTGCTGCAAGGCATCTTCTACACCTGCATTAATGGCTTCTTCTTCGCTTTTTAGGCGATACCAATCCATGTGATAAATGGTGGCAAATTGAGGGCTAGTGTACTCGTTAATAATGGCAAATGTGGGGCTGCTAACCACATCTGCTACTTGCAGCACATTGCACAACGCATGTATAAAAGTGGTTTTACCAGCACCCATCTGCGCATAAAATGCCCATACTTTTTTGTTGCCAAATTGGGCTAATACTTGGCTTGCAACAGCGTTAATTTGAGAAATATTGTACACTACAACCATTTGGCGAAGATACAAGGTAGCCGAAACCTTACTAGCACAAAACGTGGTGATTGTCGATAACTGATAAA
>JASGCX010000044.1:31782-33819 GCA_030053925.1 Flavobacterium sp. | reverse complement strand
TTTTTCTAAATGCTATGTCATTAGTTATATCTACAAATTTCATAGTGCAAATTTAGCAGAAATTGCCCAAGTTTGAGAAATTGAGAACTGCCTTTTTGGGTTTCTGCAAATATTGTTATCTGCGAGAACAAACCAAACGGTGTCTTAAATTTTACACAAATAGGCAGCGTATCTCAGATTGCACATAGCTAAATTACTAAGGACTTGCCCGAGATGAAGCCAAATTAAAAAACAAAAGTTGAAACACAGCCTCCGTCCGTCCAGCTTTTGCAAATACCAGTTTTATGTGCAGTGCTAATCATCAATGTAATTGGTCTTACAATGCATTAAATTCTTTTCTTTTGTTGTCAAACCATTCATTCATTGCGTCTGGTGTTTTCATAAGTTCTTGCATTTTGTTCATTGCGTCAAGATGAGGTTTGTCGCCCTTTTGGAACATTTCCATAGCATGTTTTTTGCTTTGGTCTGCCATTGATTCAAATGTGTCTGCATGAAATTCCAAATCACAAGCACCGCCTAATTGTTTACATGTCATTGTTTTCATTGTTGTCAGTTTTTAAGTTTGTTTAAAATTATCAACTTTTCTTTTTTTGACCACTTGGCTTTGCAGTTAAAGTCTAAGCACAGATTTATCCAATAGTCAAATTCTTTTTTCGGTTTAATTCTTGTATCGCCAATCATTACGTAACTTTTCATTTGTCGATTGGTAAAATCCATTGTTCTGCAACCAGTCATTTCTTTTTCTTCAATGATAGGAAGGACGGAAAGGGCTTCACGAATTTGGTCTGCAAGTTTTTTATTGTAAGCCCTATTTAAAGTTTAGGTTTCTTTGTCTGTTTCTTGCTGTTAGATTGAACTTATGATGTTGCAGAAGCATTGCACATAACTGCGTTATCTGCGAGAACAAACCAAACGGTGTCTTAAATTTTTACACAAATAGGCAGCGTATCTCAGAAGTACTTTAGAGAATAAAATCTGCGTATTTCAGCGTTATCTGCGAGAACAAAAGTTAGAATTTTACTTCAAATAGTTTTGGCCAATTTTTACCTGTTATAAAAAAGCGTTTTGCTGTACTATCGTAAGCAATACCGTTAAGCACGTCAGTATTTTGGGTAATTTGGTCACCAAAATATTGCTCTTTCATACCGCTAAAATCGGCTTTGCCTATTACCTTACCTGTTTCGGGATTGATTTTTACGATGATATCTTTTAGCCAAACATTCGCATAAATAACGCCATCTACTAATTCCATTTCGTTAATAGAATCTAAAGGGCCATTATTATCTGTAACGCTTACAATGTTTTTTACGACAAATGTTTCTGGATCTCTAAAGTATAGTTTATCGCCACCATTGTTCATTATCAATTGCTTACCATTATTTGTCATACCCCAACCTTCACCATCGTAGTCAAACTCTTTCAGCTTTGCGAATGTTTTAGCATCGTAAACAAAGCATTTCTTTTCCTTGTAGGTTAATTGGTAAATTTTACCATTTAAAAGCGTACAACCTTCACCAAAATATTTTTTATCAAGGTAAATTTTTTTGATGTCGTTACCAGTTTTCAAATCTACATAAGCTAGTTTGCTACTACCGCTATAATCTGGACTACCAGTACTTTCTAGCAATTTGCTATCATGCCATTCTAAACCTTCGGTAAAAGCACTTGTTTGGTGTGGGTAAATATTGGTAACTGTGTAGTTAAGCGTTGGCGGCTCGTTACTTACAACAGGTGCAGTTGTTTCTGTTGATTGCGAATTAGAATTGCCATTACAAGCAGTAAGCACTACAACTGATAAAAAGGGTAGAAGTATTTTTTTCATAAAAATGTATTGCACGAATTAATTTTAATTGCACGAATTGATTTCAATTGCACGAATTAATTTCAATTGCACGAATTACACGAATTTCAGTTAATCATCTTGTTAAAATGTAATTACTCGTGTAATTCGTACCATTAAAACTCTAAGTTAATTCCAAAAAATCAATTCGTGTAATTCGTGTAATTATTTTAAAATTCGTGAAATTATTTAAAAAT